>NZ_CDROCK010000018.1:0-105140 GCF_977020205.1 Pseudomonas sp. AIG
ATTGAAGCGGACCTTCCTCCTGTTGCGGTTTTGTGCAACCGCCCCGAGTGCTTGGGGCTGGTCGAACCACACGGTCGGCAGCTATCTGGCGTTGCAGGATCTGCCGGCGTTGCGCGATGCGCCAGCGGTGGAAGTCGAGCCACTGGAGCAGTTTCTCACCGAGCAATACCCTGCCGTGCTGGCGCTGTTGGAGCAACAGGAAAGCTTCGCCCGCGCGCACTTCGCCCAGTACCCGGCACGCCCCGATACCCTGAAATTGCCCGCAGTGCCAAGCGACAATCTGCGCCACGATTTCCTCACAGCGTTACGCATCAATCCCGAGATTCACCTGGCGATGGTCATCCAGCCCTTGCCGGGTAAAGACCTGCCCGAGCGGGAGCATTTGCAGGCCAATCAGGTCATGGTCGAGCAAACCCTGTCACCGTGGAATCGTCAGCGTTTCATCGTCATTGCCAATCACGAGAAAGTTGCCCCGCTGGCCATACTCGCCAGTGCCGCCGACGAACCGGATTACGGCCACGACATCAATCTGTTCAGCGACAACCCCGGCAACGTCGGCGCGATCTACGGTTTCGGCCCGCAACCGTTCGGTGATGCGCGGTTCCAGTACAGCTCGCAGGCGCCGTTCCACATGGGCTTCTTCCATGAAAGCGCGGTGGTGTATGCCGCTGCCGGTTTCCTCGAACTCAGTTGGCCGGACTGGCGCGCGTATCAGTACATGGGGCTGGCGCGACTGGCGTTTGCCAGCGGTCATCCGTATTGGGGTTATCGCTTTCTTGGCTGGGGCCTGCACCACATTCAAGACCTGACTCAGCCGTATCACGCCAAGCCATTGCCGGGCGTCGACTTGGCCAGTCTTCTGCTACTGGAAGGCAAGGCGCTGGCCGGTTTCGCCGCCGACAAACAAGCCTCGATCGAACGCGTCGCCACTCGACATATGGAAGTGGAGAAGTACCAGTCGACCTGGCTGCGCCGCTTGCTGCGCGCCGGTCAACCGCATCCGATGCTCGCGGCTTACGCCGATGTGGCTCAGGACACAAGTTACCCGCCGTACTCGGTCGACTACCTGCGCGAAGTGGTCAGCGCCGAAGCGGTCAACGATTCCGCAACCTTCGACGAAGCCATCGGCCAGTGGCTGGAAACGGCGCCCGTCAGCAGTGATTTCAGCAGCGGCAATCAACTTCATAGCGAAGATTTCGACCACCCGGCACTCAACCAGCAGTTGTTCAAGCTGCTGGGGCATTTCGGCGCGCACAGCCGGATTTACGTCAGCGCGGGATTGGCGCCGTAGCGCGGCAACGTACACCACAACAATAAAAAACAGGGAAGGAGGAACACATGATCAACTCTCGATTGCGCCTGACGGGCGCGGCGCTCCCCGGTGTCGGCCTGGCCGGGCTGCTGCAACTGTGCGCAGTCGATGCGGCGCACGCGGTGGAATTCAACTTCATGGACAAACAAGTCACTGGCTCTGTCGACACGACCTTGTCTTACGGCCGTTTGTGGCGGGTGCAGGGCCGCGACAAGAGCAACGATGACGTCAACACCAACGACGGCAATCGCGCCTTCGACACCGGGCTGGTTTCCGAGGTGTACAAGATCACCTCCGAGCTTGAAGCCAACTATCAGAACTACGGTGTGTTTGTGCGCGGCACCGCGTTCTACGACACGCAACTGATGGACAAGCGCAACGACTACTACGGCAACAACAGCCCCTCGCAACCGAGCCAGAGTTACCCGCAGGACGACCATTTCACCCGCCAGACCCGCGACATTGCCGGCAGCCGCATCGAGATGCTCGACGCCTATGTGCACGGCAGTTGGGACGTCGCGCAGATGCCGGTGACCGCGCGCGTCGGTCGACAAGTGTTCAACTGGGGCGAGGGGATTTTCTATCGCGGCGGGATCAACACCACCAACCCGGTGGACGCCGCCAAGTACCGTTTGCCCGGCGCCGAAGTGAAGGAAGTGCTGGTGCCGGTCGAGGCGCTGAGCTTCAACATCGGCCTCACCGACTCGCTGACCCTGGAGAGTTTCTACCAGACCAACTGGAAGGAAACCCGCATCGATCCGGTCGGCACCTTCTACTCGCAAACCGACCTGTTCGCCGACGGTGGCAACACCGGTTACAACAACTTCAGCGGCACGGCGCTCGACACGCCGGTGCCGGGGTTTGGCAACGTCATCGGTTTGTACAGCGCGCTGGGCAACAACCCGTTGCTCAACTCCGCCCTGCAAAGTACCGGGCTGTACGCCAATGGCGTGACGCCGGCCTACGGCAACACACTGAAAGTGGCGAGCGTCGGCAAGGACTACAACGCACGCAACGATGGCCAGTTTGGTTTTGCCTTTCGCTACATCGCCGAGCAGCTCAACAGCACCGAGTTCGGGTTGTACATGGTCAATTACCACGCCAAGGAGCCGACCATCGCGGCGGACCTGGGCGGCTACAAAGGCATCGACATGGATGCCCTGACTAACTTGTTGTCGGGTGTTGCCGGCAGTCAGGCCGGGGCGCTGGCCAATGGTCTGGCCACCGCTGATGTGATGGGCAATATCCAGGCGCATCGGCGTTATGCCGAAGACATCCGCATGTACGGTTTCAGCTTCAACACCACACTGGGCGAGGCATCGGTGTTCGGTGAGATTGCTTATCGGCCGAATCTGCCAATCGGTGTCGCGGCCACCAACGATTTGATTGGTGATCTGGCCAACGGCGCAGCGGCAGCGGTGACCGGCAGGTCGATCAACGTCGGCGGGCAGATGGTCAACCTCAACAGCGAGATCAACAACGCCGAACGTGTCGAAGCGTTCAATACCTCGCTGGGCACCATCTACAACTTCGGCCCTACGGCTTCGTTCGACTCACTGTTCGGCATCTTCGAACTGGCCTCCGAGCACCTGCGCGGCAGCAGTCTGCAATACACCGCGTATGACGGTAGCCGTCGTTATTACGCCGGCACCGGTAACTATTCCTATGTGTCTGGCGGTGATCGCGACGATCAGGTCAACCGCAATTCCTACAGCTACACGGCGATGCTCAACGGCACCTGGAACGACGTGTACGCCGGGGTCAACGTCTCGCCATACATCGTTTACAAGGACGATTTCGAGGGCAACAGCTATCAGGCCGGCAACACCATCGAAGGTCGCAAGGCCTACACCCTGGGGATCAAGGCCAACTACCAGAACAAGCTCGAAGCCGAACTGCAATACACCGAGTTCTACGGCGGCGGGCAAAACAACGGCATCCGCGACCGCGACAACGTCGGGTTCAACCTCAAGTATTTCCTGTGAGTTTCATACGAGATGTCTGCAACACATCATCCCCCTGTGGGAGCGAGCTTGCTCGCGAAGAGGCCTGCACATTCAGCACAGGTATCGCCTGATACACCGCTTTCGCGAGCAAGCTCGCTCCCACAGGTTTTTGTATTTGGAGAAGATCATGGTTCACACTTCACGATTGACCAAGACCACGCTGGCGCTCGTCATGGGGCTGGCGGCCAGTAGCGCTTTCGCCGCCATCACCCCACAACAAGCCGAACAACTGAAAACCACCCTGACCCCCATGGGCGCCGAGCGCGCGGGCAACGCCGCCGGCACCATCCCTGCGTGGACTGGCGGCATCACTCAAGCCCCGGCCGGTTACAAACCCGGCCAGCACCACCCCGATCCCTACGCGGCGGACAAACCGCTGTTCACCATCACCAAAGCCAATCTCGACCAGTACAAAACGCACCTCAGTCCCGGTCAGATCGCCCTGTTCAACAGCTACCCCGACACCTTCCAGATGCCGATCTACCCATCCCGGCGATCCGGCTCAGCGCCGCAATGGCTATACGACAACACCCTGAAAAACGCCACCTCGGCCAAATTGCTCGAAGGCGGCAGCGGCTTCTCCGATGCCTACGGCGGCGTGCCGTTCCCGGTACCCAAGGACGGCATCGAAGTGCTGTGGAACCACATCACCCGCTATCGCGGCATCTACGTCGTGCGCCGCGCCTCCGAAGCGCCGGTCCAGCGCAACGGCAGCTTCGCGCTGGTGACCTCGCAGCAGGAAGCGCTGTTCAACTATTACCGCCCGAACGGCCAGTTCGCCGACCTGAAAAACATCCTGTTCTACTACCTCGCCTTCGTGAAAAGCCCCGCACGATTGGCCGGCGGTGCCGCACTGGTGCACGAAACCCTCGATCAACTCAAGGACGCACGCCAGGCCTGGATCTACGACGCCGGCCAACGCCGCGTGCGTCGCGCGCCGAACCTCGCCTACGACACGCCGATCGCCTCCTCCGATGGACTGCGCACCGCCGACGACACCGACCTGTTCAACGGCTCGCCCGATCGCTACGAGTGGAAGCTCAAGGGCAAACAGGAAATCTACATCCCCTACAACAACTACAAAGTCGGCAGCCCCGAGGTGAAGTACGCGCAATTGCTCACCCCGGGTCACCTCAACCCGCAATACACCCGCTATGAACTGCACCGGGTCTGGGTGGTGGAAGGCAACTTGAAACCGGGCTCGCGGCATATCTATTCCAAGCGTGTGCTGTTTCTCGATGAAGACAGCTGGGGCGCGGCACTGGTCGATCAATACGACGGGCGAGGGGAGTTGTGGCGCGTGTCGATGGCCTACCTGAAAAACTTCTACGACCTGCCGACGACGTGGAGTGCGCTGGATGTTTTCCACGATTTGCAGGCGCGCCGTTACTACGTGCAGAACCTTGATAACGAAGAAGCGGAGACGGTGGATTTCGCGCAGCCGGTGCCGGAGGATGCGTATTTTATGCCGTCGGCGTTGCGGCAGCGTGGGACGCGGTGATGACTGAAGTCTAAGTCCACCACTGACAGAAAGAGCCCGAAGCCACTGATGCATTTGGCTTCGGGTTTGTTCTGTAGAGCTAAAAATATCTGCTTTACAGATATCTGTATTTGAGATAATTTGGCTGCATGTAGGGATACCAGAACCGATAATTGTATGAGAGTGATCACAAAAGCGGCGGTTGCGCGGGCCATTGAGACTCATGGCCAGTGGAGAGATCCTCTCACCTTGTGGCTAACCATCTTCGACAGAGCATCGCTGCGCTTCGAGTCGTTTGAGAAGCTTCGTCAAGACTGGGCCAGCGCCTCTGGTTGGAACGTCGATCGTATCCCTCACTCGAAGCTGAGGCTGACGAGCAAGAAAGGCCCGCTTGATATTTACGTTTTTGATATCAAGAAAAACGAGTGCCGTGTCATTACGTGGATCAACACGAAGACTGGCACTATCTTTATCAAGGACATTCTTCCCCATGCCGGATATGACAAATGGTGGAAGGGTGATGTCAAGTAGTTGGCCAGAATGAAATACGCTATTTATGTTTAACGAAAATACAGGTGATCTCAATGAAGCGTAATAAAGTCGAAGCAACAGGACTGGATTCCTTCATAGCCGATATTTCACCCATGCTTGAGGGACTGGGCGATCAGCTAGCGACTTTGTCCAAGTTGTTGTCTGCCTGCCATGATCCGATAAAAAATGATGACGATCTGCAAGTGCGAATGGCCCTGATTGATGAGCTTTATTCCCACGCAAGCACCGAGGATCATGCTGCGGCACGATTTGCGGAGTTTGTGGCTGATCGGGTTTATGAGTACGAGAATGAAACGGTGTTGATTGCTTATTCGTCCCAATCTGAAGCGCTGGCGTTTCTGCTGTCGGAAAGAGGTGTCAAACAGAAGGACTTGTCTGAGATCGCAACTCAGAGTGCTGTTTCAGAGATATTGAATAACAAGCGAAAAATGACCGTTGCCCAGATAAAGGGATTCGCCGAGTTCTTTAAAGTGCCGGTTGAGTTTTTTATGCACGGTGTGGTTTGACGGGATGCCGTGAAAGGTCTAACGCAATCGCGAGCAGGCTCACTCCTACAGGGGATTGGCGTCGCCCACATAATCTGTGATCGACGCGTTACCTGTAGGCCTTCGCCTGCTCGCGATGCGGTTGTAGCTTCAGCGCGAAATCAGAATCAAACGCGGAAGTGGCTGACCATCTGCTGCAACTGACCACCCAAACGCGCCAGTTCTACACTCGACGCAGCCGTCTCATCACTCGCCGCTGCGGTCTGTTCAGACACATCGCGTACGTTGATGATGCTGCGGCTGATCTCTTCGGCCACGGCGCTCTGCTGTTCGGCAGCGGCGGCGATCTGCTGGTTCATCGACTGGATGTTCGACACCGTGCGGGTGATGTTTTCCAGTGATGCGCCAGCCTTGCGCGTCAGCGCTACGCTGCTGTCGGTCAGGGCGCGGCTGTTGCTCATCACCGCCGAAACCTGCTGGGTACCGTTCTGCAGACCGGCGACCAGGCCTTCGATTTCTTCGGTGGATTTCTGCGTACGCTGGGCCAGGCCACGCACTTCATCGGCAACCACGGCAAACCCACGACCGGCATCACCGGCACGGGCGGCTTCGATCGCAGCGTTGAGCGCCAGCAGGTTGGTCTGTTCGGCTACTGCCTTGATCACGTCCATGACGCTGCCGATCTTGTCGCTTTCCTGTTGCAGCACGCTCATCGCTTCGGTCGAACGCACCACTTCGCTTGCCAGACGTTCGATCTGGGCGATGGCTTCGTTGACCACTTTGTCGCCTTCACGGGCTTCACCGTCAGCGGCCGCAGCAGCTTGCGAGGCTTCTTCGGCGTTGCGCGCAACTTCCTGCACGGTGGCGGTCATCTCATGCATCGCGGTGGCGACCTGATCGGTCTCGACTTTCTGGCTGTTCACACCGGCGCTGGTCTGCTCGGTCACGGCGGACAGTTCTTCAGCGGCGCTGGCGATCTGGGTGACGCCGTCGCGGATGCCGCTGATCAAGTCACGCAGGGTCACACCCATGCGGGCGATGCCTTGTTGCAGTACGCCAAGTTCGTCACGGCGGGTGACGGTGACGTTCTGGGTCAGGTCGCCGCTGGCAATGCGCTCGACCACGGCCAGGGTTTCTTGCAGCGGACGAGTGATCTGACGGGTGATGATCACCGCAGCAATCACGCCTACCAGCAATGCCAGCAGGGTGCTGATCAACTGGAAGGTGCGCGCCTGGGCACTTTCGATGTCGCGACGGTCGAGCTGGATCTGATACAGCTGCTCGCTCGTGGTAACGATGGCGGCGCCCTGATCAGTCATTTCTTTCCGCGCCTGCACCGCGTCGGTGTTGGCGTTTTTATAGGCCATCAATGCGCTGCGGTAATTGATCAATGCGGTTTCCAGCTGACGCAGGGCGTCTTGCTGAGAATCGGCGAAATGCACGTTCAGTTGCTTGAGGCTGGCGATTGCGACATCCAGTTGGCCGACGGCTTTCTGTTCGGTTTCGGCGTTGGTGGTGGCGGTGTAACCGCGAACTTCGTAGCGCGCGAGGATGAACGCTTCCTTGGCGGCGGTGATCGCCTGGAACTGTTCGAAGCGCTGTTCGCTCATGTCCATCTGTTGCACGCGTTTGCTGATCGATTCGATCTGGTTGTACGCGGTCTCGGCACTCACGCTCATGCTGTCGCGGGCGCTGTTGCCGGTGCGATAGGCGTTGCGCATTTTGTTCAGCGACGTCTGGTATTCAGCGATGGTCGCGGCCTGCTCCTTGAGCAGTTTGACGTTTTCCGGGCTCTTGAAGCTATTGATCAGCTTCTGTTGTTGCGCGGCGAAGCTTTCAAGGGTGGTTTGCACATTCTGTGCGGCAGTTTCATCGCCATTGGTCAGCATGTATTGCAGACGTACTACGCGCAGTTTGGTCAGACCGGCGTTGAGCTGGGTGATGTCGCTCATCCAGTTGCTGCGGTCGATCAGGCCACCGAGGCTGGTCCAGCCTGTCAGGGCCAGCACGCAGGTCAGGGCCAGCACGAGGCCGAAGCCCAGGCCCAGTTTCATGTTCACGCTGATGTTGCCGAACCAGCTATTCATCAAAAATCCTCCAGAAACGTTGGGTTTCTTGTCGTCGGTTAGGCTGGAAGATTGTTGTTTTTTTGAGCCAGCAAGGGTGTTAGCAGGTTTGTATCGGCCGCATTTCCCAGAGCTGAAAGGATTTTGTCCTACGGAATTTGTAACATCGGATCCCAAGACTTTTTTCACATGGGTTTCACTGGCTGCCCACGCGCGCCTCTGTACCTTCGCCGCATCGAATGAACCCGTGATGCACAGTGGCGAGGCGGTTTTTGTGGAATTGAGACTGAGTCTGTTCGGCGTCAAACGCTCGATCGATCTGAGCTTTTTGGCGCGTTTTCGCAACACTTGGGTGGTGTTGGCAGCATCGATACTGGTGATCCCCCTGACCCTGTGGTTGCTGGCGCCGGCGGCGGTGCCGGATCTGGCCCACGGCAATGTCGCCGGTGCGCAAGCGTTGGCGACAGGTTGGGCCAAGGGCGAGATGATCGTGCTGGTGCGTCATGTCGAGCGCTGCGATCACTCCAAAGCTGCCTGCCTGAGTGGCAATGACGGTATTACCGATCGTTCGCGCAGTGTCGCGGTGGCGGTTGGTGCCCGGTTCGAACAACTGGGCCTGAACAACGCTGACATCTACAACAGCCCGTCGATGCGCACGGTGCAGACCGCCGGTTACATGTTCAACCATGCCGCCAGCGGTGACGACTGGTTGATCAACTGCCGGGGCCGCATGTTGCAGGACGCGTTGGCCCACAAGGTTCCCGGTCGCAATCTGGTACTGGTGACCCACAGCGAATGCATGGCGCAAATCGAGAAAGACCTCAAAGTACCGACTTCGGACATGGGTTATGGCTCGTCATTGTTTGTTTCCGCTGCCAGCCCGGCGGCTCCCAAGATGCTCGGCTTTATTGAAGCCTCCGACTGGCGCACGGTGACCACCCGATGAAATCCCGTTTCTACGCTTACAATTTTGGTATTCCGCTCGCCTGTGCGGCACTGGTGTTCCTGATGTTCGACATGACCAAAATCGACATCGCCTTCAGCAACCTGTTGTTCGATCCGCTGACGCAGTCCTTCCCTCTCGACAAAATCCACTTCTTTGAAAAGCTTACGCATAAATGGGCGCGGATCATTCCGAACTGGACGGCGGAAATCGCTCTGATCGGCGCGCTGCTGTCGGTGGTCTGGCCGTTGGTCAATCCGCAGAAACGTCCGCGACTTGGCGCAATGCTGGAGCGCAGCAAAGTCGCGCCAGTGCTGCGATTTGCCGCTGATCACCGTAGGGATTTTCTGTTTGTGGTGGTCGCGTTTGCGGTCTGCACCGGGGTGATTCACTTCCTCAAATCCCACACCAGCGTTTACTGCCCGATCGAGACCACGCTGTACGGCGGAAAAATGGCCCACATTGAGTGGTACAGCAACTTTCAACTGTTCCATGAAGCCGGCAGTGGCCGTTGCTGGCCGGGTGGTCACGCCTCCGGCGGCTTCACCATGCTGGCGCTGTATTTCGTGGCGCGGCGCTATCAATGGCGTTTTTCCAGTGCAATCCTGTGGGGCTCGCTGCTGCTGGGTTTCATTTACGGCACTACTCGTGTCCTGCAAGGCTGGCACTACATGTCCCACACCTTCTGGGCCGGAATCTTCGTCTGGCTGGCGTGTTTACTGACGGCGTTGGCCTTCTACGGACGGGCGCGGCTGGATCTACCGGTGCTGAGCAAGCGCACACAGAAAGCGTTCAGTGCTCAGCCAGAGGTTTCTCTCTGAACCCGTTCGGATGAAATGAAAAACCCGCCAATCACCGGCGGGTTTTTTTATGCAGCTGCGCAGGCCTCAATAGCCGACGAAGTAATACGCCTGACGCCCGACCATCATGGTTTTGAGCACTTTCAGGGGGGGCGCGGGTTCGCTGTCGCCGGCCATCACCACGACATGCGAGGGCGAGGCCGTGAGGAAGTCTCGCAACTGCGCCTCGGTATCCAGCCCTTTGAGTACTTGCTGGGTATAGAAGACCGTCGCGCCACCGACCCGCTCATTGGCCTGAAACAGTGCGACTTGATGCCCGGCAGTTTGCAGCGTCTGAATTTCTGCACTCAATGGCAGGAACGAAAGCTTTTTGTCGGCGTGGGGCAGTGCCCATTGCGCGGCGGCGAGATAACTGCCGATCACCAGCGTGAGCACAGTTACTGCCAATGTCTGACGGTGACGGGCGATACGGCCTACGAATCGATTGGCGGATTCGCACTGCTTCAATCGTTCGAACAACACGCCCGCATACTCCGCTGCGATCACCGCGGCGGCCGGTGTCATCGACATCAGATACACCGTGCGTTTGCTCGATGCCAACGTCAGCATGATGAACTGCGCCACGATCCACAGGCTGAAAAACAGCAAGTAGCGGTTGGCCTTCAATTGTTTGCGGAAATGCCAGAGCCCCAGGTACACCAGAATGTTCCACGGCAGGAAAGCTTCCGGCAGTTTGGCGAGGTAGTAATAGAACGGTTCATAGTGCCCGGCCTCGACGAAGGATCCGCTGAAGCGCCCGACACTGTTGGTCAGCAGCACCTCTTTGACGGCCTGCGCACCGCCGTGCTGGAAGAGGATGACGAGCCAGATCAGCAGCGGAATCAAACCGACCAGGGTCAGTAAGCCCGGCCGCAGCCAATCCGTGATTTTCAGGCGCCTGTCCATAAGGTTGTCGGTCAGCAGATAGGCAAAAATCACTACCCCCGGCATCGCCAGCCCCAGCACACCCTTGCTCAACGTGGCGATGGCAATTCCGACGACAAACAACAGCGAGTTGCCCACGGTCGCGGCCCGTTGCGCCTGGAAAAACGCCAGCAGCGCCGTGGTCACGCCGAGGGCGAGTAATGCATCCTCCCCGACACCGCGCACATTGCTCCAGTAACTGGCCATGGTCGCGAGCAGAATGCCCGCCGTCCAGGCAATCATTTTCGGCCGTTCAAAGCGGCGCAACATGCCGTACAGCAGCATCACGCTGAGCAAACCAGCCACCGCCGACGCCAGCCGCACGGCCCACGGTGAAACACCGAACACGCGCATGGCGCCAGCATCCAGCCATAGGCTCAACGGTGGTTTTTCCAGAAACGGTTCGCCGAACAGACGAGGCGTGACCCAATCGTCGTCCAGATGCATCTCCATGGCGATGCCGGCCACGCGGGCCTCGGTGGAGCCTTGCAATTGATGGTTGCCCAGCGCGAAGAAAAACAGCAGGGCAGCAAGCAGAAACAGCGAAGTGACGGCACGCGACATAGGGTTCAGGAAACCGGAAGGGGCGGGAGGCCTGAGCATACGACGGCAATCCTTAACGAATTGTGAAACTCACGCCAAAGGTTTCGACCAGCGCTTTTCCGGTGTCTCGAACCTTGAATTGACCAGCGCCGTCAGCACGTGATCCTGCCAGCGCCCGGCAATGTTCAGATACGCCTTGGCGTAACCCTCACGTTCGAAGCCCAGGCGCTCCAGCAAGCGCGCACTGCGTTCGTTCCCCGGAATGTAGTTGGCCATGATCCGGTGCAGATTCTGGGTCTCGAACATGTAAGCGATACCAGCCTCCAGCGCTTCCTGCATCAAGCCCTGACCCTGTTGGGCCTCGTCGATGTGATAACCCAGATAACACGCCTGAAAGGCACCACGAATGATGCCGCTGAAGTTGCACGCGCCGATCATCTGCTGGCCGTCCGGGGTCAGTAGCGCGAAATGCATGGCCAGCCCGGCCTCGAATGCGCTGGCCTGTATTTCAAGGCGTCGGCGAATCTGCTCGGTGGAAAAATATTCAGTGGTGCGGATGGGTGACCATGGCGCGAGGTGGCGCAGGTTACGTCGGTAGAACTCGCTTTCGAGCTCGGCCTGCTCTGGAGCGAGTATTGCGAGCGTCAGGCGTTGGCAGGGCAGGGTCAACAGCGGCATCGGGCGCTCCGGCTTGTGGGATCTGCTGGCAGAGTCGCGCAATCACCCCGGTTACGGCAAGTCGTGGCAAAGAAGGGACTTTGTTTCAGGCAAAAAAAAGCCCGCAGGAGCGCGGGCGAACCGTAGTTTCTTGAATGAGCGAGCGGACTGTACAAGGCTTGGCCGCGCAGCTGCAGTGAAGAAAAATTCATCTCGATGGGCGGCTCGGCGTTGGCCGATGCTCACCTGAGCGACGGGGCGACTCGTACAGGTTTCACCCGTCAATGGCGAGTTTCAGGCCCGCAGGTTTGCGGTCCCTGTGGGTCAAGATTGTCCCGCGCCCGGCAGACCAGGATCTCGGCCAGTGCGCTCAATTGCTTCATTGCCACCGCCACATGGCGTTTGGAGCCGTCGAACTCATCGGCAAGGTTTGCGCTGATGGCGACGAGGGAGTCGAGGATCTCGCTGGCGTGGGTGAGCAGGGTCAGTGTGTCGACATCGTCGCGCACCCTGATGAGTTGATTGAGAGGAACGCTACGCCGCCGCTTCGTTGCCTCGCTGCGTGCGCTGATGTTCGATTGCTGTTGCAGGCTGGTCGCCGGCGCATCGGAAGGTGCCGAGCCAACCAGCGAAAGTTGTGGGGTCTTTTTCATGACGTAGCTCCGTGGAGTGAACATTCACTGCAATTGCGGCTGCCAAACCGTCCGTTGGATGGCAGTGGTCGTGGAGGGTAACGTCCTGAGGAACCGTCCACCAGTTCACCAAAGTCGACGCGTGTTGCAGGAATTTTCCTAGGACGTTCGGTGTGGGAAGGAGGAGCCGGCCCCACTCAAGGCATGTGGTCAGCGGCAAAATCAGCCTCTGATCGGGCGCGCAAACGGCCCTTGCGACAAGCCATCTGGAAACGTTCGAAGTCGCGTTCGTTTTGTGCGGTGTAACTTTGCGCGTACTTCAGCAGCGCATCGGCCAGCGCATCGCCTTTGCCGATGTAACCGCTGATTTGCGCCGCGAGGCCGGATGCCTTGGCATGTGCCCGGGCGAGGGCTCGGCCGCAAACGCGTCCATAGGCGGCGAAGGTTTCGGCGTCGAAGGTCTCAAGCTCAGCGGAGATTTTCATGTCGCGCAGTTGCCGCACATAGAAGTGCCGACCGCTGGGGCCGGTGGTCCAGCCGAGAAACAGATCGCTGGCGGCCTGCATCAACCGCTGCCCCTCGACCACGCGTTGGCCTTCGTGGCGTGTCCGCGATTTGACTTTGACGTAATCGGCGAGCACCGAACGTCGCGCTTCCTTGAACTGCAGGAACAACGGAAATTCCTGATCGTCGGTCAACAGCGCCACCAGGCAGCGCGTACCGACACTGCCGACGCCGACCACTTTGAAGGCCAGGTCCTGGGCGTGAAACCGTGAGAGCAACTCGCGACGGTCAGGTTGCAGCGTGTTTCGATAATCACGCATGAACGCGTCGTAGAGAGGGCGCCAGTCCGACAACCGCAGCCAGTCATCGTCGGCGTCCAGCAGCGTGGTGTTTTTGTGCAGGTGGAAAATTTCCGGCAGGTCATCGCGAATAATCAGACGGCCACTGGCATCGCGCTCACTGATTTTTGGCAGCAGCTCGGCGTGGGTGCGCCGCTCAGCCTTTTCGATGGCGCGCTCCACATGTTCGAGGGTACTTTTGCGCGCCTGCGCAAGCAGATCGTTGTAACTGATGGATTCGTACCAGTTTTCCAGCGAACTCTGTTCGGCGCATTCCAGCAGCGTCGTCTGATAGGCGCCGACCATTTCACGGCACACCTGTTCCTCGACCGACTCGCCGTGGCGCAAATCGCGGGCAGCCACCACGAAACTCGCCGCGAGACGCTTGAGATCCCACTCCCACGGTCCGGGATGTGCTTCGTCGAAATCGTTGACGCTGAACAGCAGATTGCGCTCCGGCGTGGCGAACCCTCCGAAATTCATCAGATGGCAGTCACCGCAGATGGGCAAGTTCAGGCCCATGTTCGCCGTGCCCGACAAATCGTGCGCCTGCAACAAGGCATTGCCGCGAAAGAACGTGAACGGCGACACCAGCATGCGGCCGTAACGCAGTTCGACCAGAGACGCGACGCGGCCCTGGCTGGAGGCCTTGATCAACGGAATCGGGTCACGGTTCATTTTGCCGGTGGATGCCTGAGCGCTGCGCGGGCACTTCTTGCGCGCGTCTTTGCCTTGTTGCATGCGATCTTTGAGTGCGGTCATTGGGGGCTCGGTCCGGCGGAAGGGGCGCTGTGAGTGTAGAAGCGCTTTTGGGGTTTATCCGCTGGCTTGAGTCCGGTGACAATCCCCATCTCGATGTTCGCAACATAGAGGCTGTGTCGCCCCAGCGCCCTGGATTGCGCGGATCAAATGTTGCTGGAGGGGCGTGTGTGCTTGAAGGAGAGGGGATTCTTCAGGGAGCGGTTCACATAATTCTCACCTGAGTTTTGCCATGATCGTTGCCAATATTTCATCGGCCCGAGCGAGTGATCCCTTCATGAATGTGAGCGTGCTTTACGCGTTGGTTGCAGCAGCGTTGTTTGGCGCCAGTACGCCACTCGCCAAGCTGTTGGGGGTACAGATTTCACCGATTTTATTGGCTGGGTTGCTCTATCTGGGCAGCGGTCTGGGTTTGACCGTCCTGCGCTTTGCCCGCGATCGAGGTTGGCAGCGTTCCGGACTCGGAGCCGGTGAATGGCCGTGGCTGGTCGGAGCCATCGGCTTCGGCGGCGTGCTGGCGCCAGTGGCATTGATGTTCGGTTTGACCAGAACCTCCGGCGCGAGCGCGTCACTGATGCTCAATCTGGAATCAGTGCTCACGGCGCTGCTGGCGTGGCTAGTGTTCAAGGAAAATGCCGATCGGCGAATCGTGATCGGCATGCTCGCCATCGTGGCCGGCGGTGTCGTGTTGTCCTGGCCGCAAGAGGCCGTGTCAGCGCAGGACTGGACAGGCCCGCTGGCCGTCGCCTTCGCCTGCTTTTGCTGGGCCATCGACAACAACCTGACGCGTAAGGTCTCTGCCTCGGATGCCCTGTTTATCGCAGGCAGCAAAGGTCTTGTGGCAGGGGTGGTCAACTGCGGCCTGGCCTTCCTCATCGGCAAACAACTGCCCGCAGCCGCCTCGCTGGTGCCCATCCTGCTGGTCGGGTTTCTCGGTTACGGCGTCAGCCTGGTGATGTTCGTCCTCGCCCTGCGCGGGCTGGGCAGTGCACGCACCGGCGCATACTTTTCCACCGCGCCTTTTTTAGGCGCAGCTATCTCGATTCTGCTGCTGGGCGAGTCGGTATCGCTGATGTTCCTGCTCGCTGCCGCGTTAATGGCCGTGGGGGTATGGATTCATCTGATGGAGAACCATATTCATGAGCATCAGCACGAACGGCTCGAGCATGATCATCGCCACATACACGATGAGCATCACCAGCATACGCACGGGTTTGAATGGGATGGAACGGAGCCGCACAGCCATCCGCATGTGCATACGCCGATGCGGCATCGGCATGCGCATTTTCCGGATGTGCATCATCGGCATGAGCATTGAGGTGTGTGGGGTAGGGATTGGTTTTTGGCGGTAGGGGCTGGATGGGATGGCGAGATGCGACAAAGCCCGCACTGGGCGGGCTTTGTCGTTGATAGCTGGTGGGCCGGGGTAATTTGAAACAAGTCGGTATCTATCTGTTTTTTCTGATTAATAAATTATTGGACAACTTGCCTGGAATACCAGTTGGAACGCTGCGTGGTCTGGATTCCGATGGACGGTGCTTTTTGAGCTCCGCCCAAAAAACGAATCGGGATCGAGTCTATCAAGCAAATGGTCGCGCTGTTGATTGTTGCCCCTGCGCGTACGATGTCCCCACTCGCAGGTACAGGGATTCCTAGCAAACGATACCGTCAATGATTGCTGTGTTGGCTAAGCCGACTCTCGAAGTACTGCGCAGTCTCTTTGTCGGTGCAGTACAGGTAGCAACCCTTCATCCCACGTGTCATCAGAGTTCGGTATGTATTTTTGATGATCAGGTCTGTTTCTTTTTTCGCCAGGGTAGGTTGCTCTTTCATCATTTTTTTCCAGCCGCGAATCGATTTATCGTGCTTGTCGCGCTCGTCCGGGGATGTCACTACCTTGCCGTCACGTACGATTAGGTCTGGCCCGATGATCACCCCGATGTAGTCGACTTCCAAACCTTGGCAGGTATGAATACAGCCAACCTGCTCAATGGAGTTCTCCGCGATGATCCATAGGCTGCCATCCTGATCCAGGTTCCATTGGCGTTTGTAGTCACCAATGACGATATCAGCAGTGGTGGAGTCTTTCTTGCTCAGCCAAGGCCAGCAATAGCCCGCGACCACACGAGCTTTGTTTCCGTGGTTTTTCTCGTTGATTGCTTCATGCATCGCCTGAGGTGAGTCGAACACCTTAAACTCGTACTCTTGAGTCTCAAGCGTCGGATTTGCCGTCGAGCGAATGCCTAGCGTGTCATCCAGCCATGCCAGGTAACCGTCAGAACCACTGCAGCGAAACTGCGAAGAAAGCACGTGTTCTTCAACCACAGCACCCTTGGCTTTTGCAAAGGCGCGAATCGCCTGCTTGCTGCCGATATCGCTCAAGGTTACACGCTGGTCTTCATCAATGAAGAAAATTGAGCATTTCGCTGAATCAATCAGCTCCTTGATCTGGTTTTCCCCAAGGTTTCCATAAAGCCCGCTTTTCTCATTTAGCCGGTGAGCTTCGTCCACGATAAGCGCATCGAATGTGTTGGGCTCAGTGTCGATGAATGCCCCGGAGCCTGAAAAGAAATTCGAGAAATGGCTGCGCTTGATGGTGCCAACCAGTTTGCTCTCGTAGACCTTGCGCGGGGCTGCGTTCTTGGAGACGTATTTGCTCATCAGCTTCAATTCGGTGAGCCTCACCAGCAGATTGATAGCCAGAACGGTCTTCCCGGTGCCCGGTCCACCTTCAATGATCATCACCTTGGGGGCTTGGTCAGAGGCCTCGCTTGCCGCCGCCAGCGCCGACTCAAAAATTGCTTTCTGATCGTCAATCAATACGAACTCGGGTTTGCCTTTCATCAACCCACCGAGGGCTTCGGCTAGCGCCTTGGACGGGCGAATTTTTCCTTCGGACAGCTCGTAAAGAACCTCTTTGTTGTCGCCATGACTTATATGCTTTTTCAGAAAGCTTCTGAGTTTACTGAGCTCTTCCGGGCCTTTCAGAAACAGCGGAGCCTTGCTGATGTGGGGCTCGTAGTGAGCTGAATCTATGACGCCGTCGCTGACGTAGTTATGGAGGTAGGCACACGGACGGATCTCGATGCTTTTGTCATACACGGCCTCGTTGAAGCCTTCCAGCAGCGCTGCGTATGACCATACCTGATAGGACGGGTGAATGGTTTCAACGAGGCCGCCACCCATGGCCGTTTTGACGATGGCATCCTTGGTTGTAGCGTTGGCCTTGCTCCATTGTTTCAATTCGATCAATACGGCTTTTTTTGCCTGGTTTTCATCGCGACCGGTGAGTAGAAAATCGATTCGCTTCGACGACTGCGGAATGTGCAGTTCGATGGCCAGGCCTGCGTCGCTCGGCAGGCCCTCATCTCTAAGGACCTTGGCCATGTACGTTAGGGATCCTTGCCACGACCTGATTTCCGATGTGCCAACGTTCTTGCCGGTAGCTTCCTTGTAATGCCTGAGGATCACCTCCTCAATGTCATCGTTATCGTTGTCTTTAAGAAATTGCTGTTTGGTCGCAGCGTAAACGATCACGGGTTGTCCTTAGATTCGGGTTGGTCAGAGTCGGTCGTACTTTTTGCTGTTGCTTCTGGCTTTATCCACGGGATATTTCTGGCCGTTCGAGGCAAGTTTCCGTGTCACCGCTTCGTTGAGGTCAATGCCGAGTACGCTGCTCAGGCGAACCAGGTACATCAGTACGTCCGCCAATTCGTCCTCGACGGCTTGGCCGATTTCGGGATTTGTTGCGGCGGAGAGCGAATCGGCATCGCTCATCCATTGGAAAATCTCGCACAGCTCTCCTACCTCGCCAGTGAGAGCCAGGATGAGATTTTTGGGGGAGTGGAACTGCTGCCAGTCGCGATCATCTGCGAAACGCTGAAGGGATGCGGCAAGCTTCACTACGTCAACCAGTGGCGCGGATGAGCTGTCTGAGTCACTCACGGGGCTATCTCTTGGGTATCAGTGGGGGCAAAAAATGTGTAAGAAATCCGGCCTTGGATTGTAAGAGTTTTCGCTGTTTGCGCAGGTTTTTTTGTGTTTTTTCTCTCACTCACTGTCTGCAGGCCGAATTGCTTGCCAGCGCTCGCTATATCCTTTGAGCGTGGCGAAGTGGGCCGGCTACAAACAGGTCTCCCAGTGCCCGTCGGCGGGCGTAGCTCAGTTGGCCACGGCGACCGTCATGCCCACCGACCGGCATCCTTTTCTTCACCCTGTTCGTTTGTTGGTAAACCTCCTGATGTCGAATTTTGTCGAGCATCCCCACCATAGAAAACTGGCAGGAATCCGACAAAGCTGCCGTGACGACAGGCGAATCCAAAGCAGGCACTGAACCAACGGATCTGCTGGTACGTTTGAAAAATGAGGCATATCGTCCGCTATGCTCCGATTTTCCAGGAACATCGATGTGCATTAATGCTGAAGTAGCTCTGGAGGTTGAGGCCACCGAGATAGAGAAACTCAGTACGGTAAAATATTACTGAAAGGAGGAGAGGGAAAATGGAAGAGGAACGTTCGTATAAGCTGCCTAACCATACGTTGCCAGCAATAAGCTTTAAAGACCATGCGGGCGATTTACGCAAATTTGAAGAGTTTGCTGAGAGACTTGGTGTTAAGACCCACAACACAAGGATTTCGCGATACGCACAGTATTTTGAGGATTTGGCACACGGGAAAACAATTGATGAGAAGAAGATATTTAAAAATGTGAATGATAGTAGATTTCAAAGCTCCATTGACTGGCAGCTTTATTTGCTGAGGGAGGCTCATGAGCTCATGTGGATTCTCCGAGGACTAGAAAAACATGCTCCGAAAGGTATTGAAGCAAAGGTTGAAAAAATAGTTAGCGGTAGCGATTTTGCCGCGCTGGATAAAAATACCGAGTCTAGAGACACTCAGTTTGAACTAAGAATGGCAAGCTATTTTTGTCAATCTGGATGCATTGTTGACCTCAGTACCGAGACTGACATTATTGCCATAACTGATAAGCACTCGTTTTTTGTCGAATGCAAAAGGATAGCAGGAATTAGAAATCTTAAGGACAATTTAATGAAGGCTAAGGAGCAAATAACTTGTCGAATGCCAAAAAAGTATGAGGGGCGGCGTACATACGGAATTATTGCAGCTGATGTCACCAAATTAGGTTTTTCACATAATGGATTGACTATGGCGATGACCACGGACCATGCGAGAGATATAATTCAAGATAAGCTGAAAATGATTGGAAAAAAAGTATTAGCACTCCCGGTTTTTTCAGGTCGTCCGGATATCATTGAGTGCTTACTTCAGATTCACATGCCATCAGTGGTTATGCATCCTCCAGCGACATCTACACGCTTTTCCTCTTACTCGCTGCGAAACTATAAAATTGATAAAAAAAGCGCATCGGCAATTAACGAGTTTTACAATATCTCCCAAGTTGGACAGATGGCTGATAAGCGAGAGATACCGTCAGAGACATTGAAATTCCGAGAGTATGTGGATGTACCAGAGGGCGCAGAGTTCTCGATGGAGCGGGAACCGGTAAAGAGTATCCTTTTAGGTCTCAAGGTTGGTGATTTTAACCTGGAGTCTATAGTGGGCTCAATTAAAATGAGTGGTGTTGTACACGAGTTCACAGTCATGGAGCTGCAAATGGTTTTGGGGAGATTTAAGCCAGATCAAATTAGACGGCTGGCAAGTAATGAGTCGGAAAGGTGGGAGCTATTATTACAGATGTTTGCGCAGCGCTATCCCTATAAAGAAAGTTTTTACTAGCTGCTACTGGCAAAGGACGCTAAATACGAGCTACCTCCTCTTGGATTTGCTAAGTTTATTCAAAATCAAGGCCGCACTCAACGTCATCGTAAGGAATGCCATTGCTGTCGAGGTGTTCCTTTACTTTGTATTTTATATAGCTCCAAGTATCGCTACCTTGGTCTGCGCAAGTGCTAATGTTCAAGCAGATGTTAGTGATGTTCCAGTCTACTTGCTCCTCACCGTCTTCGTCGTAGTAGTATATTTCTTGTACGGATCTGTAATCCTTACCATCGTACTGGGTACGAACGTAGTAAGTTTCTTTCATTGCTTCATCCTTTCGTTGATTTTTCAGGTAGAAAGTTTACGTTTGTTCATCGGTCTTATCAATAGGGGGGGCTCTCACTCTTGTAACCCCCTAAGGTAGAGCTCCAAGAAGCTGGAGTGAGTGTGGCAGATTTCATTCATACCAAGAGGAGGTGTCTACATCCAATTCCTCGGAAAGGATGACGAATTTTTCCGGATCGCTTACACGTGATTTCATACATAAAATGAATGGATAGCTTTCGTTTATCTCGCAGAGGTCATGTTTGGGACCGTACTCCTGAGTTACATGAACCTCGCCGCTGGCCTCTATATGAATAAACTCATCATCAATCCCTAAACACGCAATCTCTTCCACTTGTGTGTACTCGATGTACACGTGATTAGCAAGTTGGGATAAGCTCTCAGGTATTGCGCTGACTGCCGTTGAGACTACTGCATTGTTGACTTTCTTCTCTAGGCACTCGATAACGAGCCTCTCAAGATCTTGAAGTCCATTTAAAGAGTCTCGCGATATGCGTATTATGTCCCTTACACCCAAAAAGAATTTTTCTGAAGATACATCGAAGTGTTTTTCTGTAATGTGGGTGTATTTATTGAAGAAGTGAAACTCGCTCAAAAACTCTTTTATGCACTCGTTTAGGTGATCAATTACCTCCTTTCCAAGGTATGCGTCCGATAAATTCGATTGAGCGCAGTATTTGAGTTGTTGGCGGCGGGTGACTTCATGATTGTCGCTCTCGCGAACGTACCAGGTAGCATTTTTGACTTTTTGCGGCGGGGCTTTTCGCTGGATGACATGCAGTACAAGCTCGCGCATCGAAAAAGCAAAGTTGTGAAATCTTAAGGGATTTCCATGAGCCGCGTAGTTTCTTAAGCTGGCGACGAAGAGCTTTTTCTCAAAGTTTGTTTCTAACAACGACTCAAATTCTTGGATGAAATCTAGCGTTAACAGTTTTTTGAGTTTCATGGTTGTCCTTTGAATTCTAGCTTCGTGCGGCATCACGACTTGCTTGCTTGACCTGTACGTGGACCGTTCCTGAAGTAGCGGGCGGAACGGTTGCGGCGGGCCAAGCTCATCTTGCCTTTCTGAGTTAAGCGCCGGCAGGCCTGCTCTGGGTAGAGGTTGTTTGTAGCGTGTTTGAAGGGGGCACCCGTATGGAATGCCCCTTTTTTATCAAGGGGCTATGCTCACATAGCAGCTGATCACTAATTGAGTGCCCGTTTAGTGGCTGCCATAACCGCGCTACGCTCGAATTCTTCTACTTCAGAAACCACATATGCTAAGTGGTGGCTGGTGTCGATAGTTATCCATTGTGGGGCACCCCCTTTAATCTTCTTCCGACTACAGTCAGCGACACGCTTATCACCCCAGCTAAACGGCTCCCCCATGTAGTGGGATGAATTTACCAAAGTTTCGGCAAGCGTATACATTTGTTCTCCTTTACCTGGAAGGCTCATGGAGTGTCCGCGGACTACGAAGAACTGCTTGTCGATTGTGTAGCGAATCTTTCCATTAGTATGCTTGCTTCTTACGCCCTCGTTAGTATTTGGGCCCCGTACGCCATAATCTCCATAAATTATTGGAGTCGCTGGAGCACTTTGTCTGAGGGTTTGCCAGAGCTGCATTTCACGCCGCAGGACGAAGCCAACAGAGTCAACTTTTTTGACGGCTGCATCGATCGTTTTTGGAAGCGAGCACCCAGACGTTATAAAATATTTGAAACCAAAGCTCTTGAGTTGGTCTACGATATCGGTGGCCTTGGCGGTCAAGACTTCGACAGAAGTGTTTGTGACATCCCCGAAGTCGATCAATACTGAACAGCGGCCAGCGTCCAAGCGAAGATCATCGAGAATAGTCTCGATATTTTCTTGGAAGAAATCGGGCTCGGCCGAGTCCTCGATGGCCGTACTGTCTAGTCTCAAGCAATAGTTGCTATCATGAGGGACGTCAAATGACCGGAGTGCTAAGCTATAGGACTCGTCTTCCCAGCGGTCATATCCAATCACGGGAACAACCTCAACTCCAAGGGTGTTAAGCGTCGAATAAATATAAGGAATAACATGTTCGCCATTCTCGATTGTGGCATCTGCTGCCCAATGATAAGCGTCTACCATGGCAATCCTACCGGCCCAAACACTAGCGATTCCTGACATGACCTCGTTCAAGTACGCTGTTTTGATTTCTGTGCAGCCTTCAAATCGCTTCGCCTCAAGAATATTTTTCCCTATTCGGGAAATCTCAAAAAGAGGAAGTGTTTTTCGCGCATCATCTCTTGCCATCTCTGCGACAGCTAGAAACTCGCTCTTTAGTGCCTTTAGAAGCGGAACGTACGTTGGGATCATCTCAAGCCTCGCAGCTATCTATGGGGGTTAGTAGACTTCTTACTTCATCTTGGCCAACCAGGTCGGCAAATAAGCTGTAGTTGTCTAGCTCTCGTCTGATCCTTCCGACGATTATCGCTGGGTGAATCTTCAGCTCTCTAGCAAGCTCTTCGATACTTTCTTTGCTAGGGGCTATATGGGCGTCGCATCTCTTCCATACGAGCCTGGGTATAAACGCTTCTCTTGCTAGTCTATTGGCCTCAGCTTCACGCCTATCCTCGGAGTCTGTGCTGAGATTATCTAAAAACGCTTCTTCCTTTCCTACATGTTTCCATAAATGAGCTACTTCATGGAGTAGCGTAAACCAGAAGTTGTCGATCCTGTCAAATCTAAGCGTAAGTGCAACTATTGGTGTTCCATCAATGTCTTTTAGTGCGGCACCGTCAAGTAGCGTTCCTTTTAAGTGGGGCTCAATTATGACTGCGATGCCACGTTTTTCAAGGAACTCAATAGCGAGCAGCGGGCCCTTTTCCGACCAACTCAACTGTGCCAGTTCTTTGAGGAAGTGGCTTGACAATTTATCTTGCTCAAAACTTCCCAGTCTGTCTTTCTTTTCTCTTGCTCTTTGTATAATTCTGGCAAGCCAAGCATATAGCGCATACTGCGTTGTCGGAGACGTCGCTTCTCCTGAAAGTGTTCGTCTAAACGAGGCTGCTCCAAATTGCAAGCCGGAGTCGAAGATGAAATTTCTAACTATATCTTCGACTGAAGTTTTAGCTTGCCCGGACAGTGCCTGTAGCCAGCCGCGTTTAGTCATTTCCTTAATTGGAAATTTTCCCCAGTCTATATCCGACTTGGGCTGCTCTACGTCGGGGCTAGAAAGACCTATGAGCGTGTCGGCTGAAATTCCGAGGCCAATAGATATCGCTCGAATCATTTGGACAGTAAGAGGTCTTTTTCTGTTGAGTATTTCGGAAACTCGGCTGCTGGTGCCAAAATAAGGTACTAAATCTGCCTGTTTAAGACCTTTTTCCTGCATCCGAAACAGAATCGCGTCGATTGGATCAGGTGGCTCGACGGGGAATTTCTCATTTTCGTACGACTCTAGAAGAACGGTAAGAACTTCTAAGCGCTCGCTGTCGTCGGTATAGAGCGCTGGAGCTTTAGCCATCAGCACTTGAACTTCTTCAAGGTATGCTCGGTATTGGTCTTCTGTCCGGATAACCTTAATGTTCATTTGAGTCTTCGCTAGATTTTAAATCTTGGATTAGAGCAATGCCTTGCGGGAAAGCAATGAGAACCTGAACTGCTAAACCACACTGGCTGATTGGAAATAGAAACAAGCTATCGCCTTCATGGCGCACATTGGGGAACTGGTCGCACACGTCGCTGGGCTGCTTCCAATGCGCATTCTTCACCTCAGCGGTCCAGCTAAGGACCCATCTCTGTAGGTCCAAGCCAATGCTCTTGGCGCTAGCTAGCTTTTCACATCCAATGAGTCGCATACGTCGTATTTTTCTTCCCAATTTGGGAGAAGTATCTGGCGTTTCTTCTAAGCTGTCAATCCTCCCGATTTGGGAAAATCTTCATGGCAAGCTTTTTGGGGTATGGGCACGGGTAAGGAGCCAGGGGTGTTGGCGCCGAATGCCTAGCGTGCGCTCGTCATTCCCGAGACTCACCGGTCTAGAGGAGCTGCCAGAATTTTCCTAGGCGAAGAACGAGCAAGCGCATGGTCAGCAGATAGTAATAGCGCGTCGATGCAGCGTGCTGGTCCAAGTGGCGATTTAGAACCCATACGAGATGCTTTCTCTGCCAAGTCCATGGGTTGTCGCTGTGCCAGCGATTAGAAATCGCCGCTTGAATGGCCTTCGCTTGGCGAAGGTGGCGTTGGCGCGTGGCATGCGACCCGGTCAGGCTGCCTGCAAGGAACAGCTCCATATCGAATGGCTTCCTCATGCTCGGCCACCAATATAAGCAGATACCACGTCGATACGGCCGTGCCCGAGTTCAAAGCTGATTAGGTCTCGGGCCCGCTGGTCGAGGTGCCGGTCGATTTGGTAGCAGCTACCACCATTAATGGGCGCGAGATGATGGGTGATTTGCTCGTAGCGTTCGCACGCATAGGCCGCCCGCAATTCGTGGAAGCCTTTGAGGTTGTGCTTATGGAGGATCTCCCGTGCGGGGCGAACGATTCTCTGTTGGAAATCGAGGCAGCTTTCGTGCGGTGCAAGCAGGTTACGGCTACCGTCGGGAGATATCTGTTCGGCGTACCTGAGCGCTTCGCGAATATGGTCATCCACCGTGATCCAACGAGGCGCGGTAGCACCGCCGCGGCCACCTTTGGTGCCGTCCTGGATATTGATCTTGCCGAGTTGTTCGGCTTCACGCTTTAGACGCGGGAGGTCGGCCAAAATGGCCTCGCGTAGGCGCATGCCGGTTGCTCGTGCTAACAGTGCAATGGCGGCGGCGCGCGGGTACTGATTTTCGCAGAGGGCGTTTACGATTCGCTTAACCTGTTCGCGGTCTTGGCCCTGCGGGACAGAGTGACGAACACTGATGCGCCGCATTCCCAGTGCCTTGCTCAGACTCGACACTTTCACATACTGATCACCGCGAAGCGCGGCGATGGTCCTGTTCACGCTGGACAACCGGTTTTGTGCTGTGGCGATGGCCAGCTCACCTTGTTCAACTTGCTCGCGCAGATGCGTCGCGTAGTCCAGCAAGGTCTGCCGATCAATCTGTCGCGCATCGTTAACCCCCGGTCCATCCTCCGAGCGACACCACCGCACAAACGCCTGCCATCGATCACTGTGCGCCTTAACCGTGCCGTAATGCCCGCCCCCAAAGAGGCCGCGCAACGCCTGCGGTCCTGCGTAACTCAACTGCCGGCCATAGCCAAAATTACGCCCATCGCGTCTACCTACGAGTGCCATGATCAAACTCCTCTCGAAGCCAAAACGTTGAAGCTTTTCCCCACGTCATCCCGCCAAGAATGTTGAGTGTTATCAGGGATCAAGGCCCCTGCGACCTGTGAGGGTTGTCCACTAACGCGGGACTGGCGGCTCTTTACGACCGGGAGCTTGGGCATCTCAAGATCTGTAGCCTCCTGAACACTTCCGAAGAAGTGGGCGGGTGGAGGCTGCGCTGGCTGACGAGACCAGTGCCGCGAGATCCTGAGCCGGGTGAACGCAGCGATGCGATGACCGGGGCATGCCTGACTGTCAGTCAGGTGCAGTCCATTCCTTGGTCTGCGGCACCATCATCTACATCGCTGTTGCTGATGACATCGGCGTTTGTCACGCCGATTGTCACGAGTGAAGTTGCCGCAAAGCCAAATGCGATGAGGGCTGCAGCAGTGTTAGACGCGCCCGTCTCTTTCCAGGAGAAAGAGACGGGCACAGGTTGGCGCAAGATTAGGCCATGCGGAAAGGTTGCTGCAGGGCAGCGAAGTAGGAGGTGTTGTCTGGCGCACGAGGGCCATGATCTGAAGTAGGCATCCATCACCGGGGAGGTGACCGGGCGAGCTGCCGGACGCGAATCGCCATTTGGGGGGAGAACCACCGTGGGAGCGGCGTGACCTTTAAGGTTCGGGTCACCTGGGTTGCTGTCATCGACAGCGCTTGCACGGCCAGTTCTACGCCTGTGGATAAACCGGGTCAAGGTTCGAAATTCAGGACCACATTGGACTTGAAGAACGATTGTCCGCCGGTGGAGCTCCGTGGCAAACCCCGGACAGCGTGGTTGCTTTTAGCTCTTCAAAGTAAGGTCCATCCAAACAGGGCGGCTTTGCAGCCCTGTTTGGATGGACCCGCGCTGAGAAGCGGAAAGGCGAGGCTGCTCGCCCTGAATCTTGAACGCTCAATTGTTGCTGCTGCCGTTGATGCGCCTGCGTAGCGCTAGCGTATCGGCACCACGTTCTTGTCTCTGACTTGGCCGTACGCTGAGGCGAGCAGGCTGCCGGTGGCGGCTTTCTGGATGTACTCACTCCACCAGGCCATCATCGGGCGCCGGCGCTCGATGTAGTCGGCTCGGTTGTAGGCGCTCCGCACCTCATCCTTATCGACGTGCGCCAGTGCCACTTCGATGAGCTCCGGGTCCCACCCATGCTCATTCAAGATAGTGCTGGCCATTGAGCGCATGCCGTGGCTGACCAACCGGTCCTGGAAGCCCATGCGTTTCAACGCCATATTGGCGGTCTGGCTATTGGCGTGGGTGCGCGGATTTCTGTCTGCCGGGAAGACGTATTCGCGATGGCCGCTGTGAGTCTTCAGTGACTCCAACAGTGCGACAGCGTGATCACTCAACGGGATGCTGTGAGAGCGGCGTTTTTTCATCCGCTCCGGAGGGATAGTCCAGACACGCCTTTCAAAGTCGATGTCTGCCCAGCGAGTGGTCGCTGCTTCTGCCGGGCGCGTCATGGTGTGCAACTGCCATTCGATCAGGCAACGGGTGGTCCGTTTGATGCTGGCGTTCGCGATCTCCAGTATGAGCTCGGGGAGTTCTTCGGGCGGAAGCGCAGCCATGTTCTCTTTCTTGGGCTTCTTGAATACAGCCCTGATGCCGCTGAGCGGGTTGGCGAAGATCAGGCCGGAATTTACGCCGTAGGTCATGATTTCGTTAAGCCGCTGACTAAGGCGCTTGACCGTCTCCAGGCTGCCTTTCGCTTCGATTGGACGAAGCAATGCGATCACCATCGGCGCGGTGATTTTCACCAGTGGTGTCGTCTTCAAGTCGGGGAACACGTGCAACGTGAGCGACCGCCAAATGTCTTCGGCGTAGGCCGGGGTGACCGAGTCTTTCTTGAGCTCGAACCAGGCGGTGGCCACGTTCTCGAAGGTGTGCTCCGTTTCTGCACGCTTGGCTTCATTCAACGTGTTGCGCTGCACCTTTGGATCGATGCCTTGGGCGAGCAGCTCGCGGGCTTCGACCGCCATCTTTCGTGCGTGCGCCAGTGACAGTTCGGGATAGGTCCCGAAGCCGATATTGATGCGCTTCTTGGTCACCGGTTCGCGGTAGTTGAAATTCCACAGCAACGAGCCGTTGCTGCGTACCCGGAGCTGCAAACCGTCACCGTCAGTAAGGACGTAATCCTTGGACGCGGGTTTGACTCCCTTGAGCTGTCGATCGGAGAGGCGGAGAGTTTGAGCAGGCATGAGATTCTCCTCAGGCACTGATTCGGTATTCCAAAGATTAGCATCCGATGGGCTGGAATACCGTCTGGAATACCCGAATGGCTGGAACTCAAAAAATCTCAAAAGACCGCAAAAGCGCTGGAGGCCGCGTGTTTGCTGGTTCGCAGGCACAAAAAAAGACGTCCGTGGACGTCTTTGATTGATCATTTGGTGGAGCCGGGGGGATTTGAACCCCCGTCCGCCAGTACTCCGCTGTCGGTACTACATGCGTAGCCGTTTCTATTAAGTTAACCCTCAGCGACCCGAAGGGCAGGGTGCTTTGGGCGAGTTGTGTAAGTTTTAGCCGCTTCGTCCACAACGTACTGCACGGCGATTCTGTTCTATATGACAATCATTTTGGGTTTACAGACATCCCCTGATGATTGCTGGACCCGAAGGTACCAGGAGCATTGTCAGCTGCAATTAAGCAGCGAGAGCAACACCGTATTGGTCGTCATTGGCAACTATAAGTAGTTGCAACAGTGGATTTACGACTTCTGTTACCAAGTCGGCATGCACCTAGAGTTTCGCAACCGGCGTCGAATCCTAAACGGCCCCGAACTCATTGCTCAGTACATCTGTTTGAGCAACAAGCCTGCGCAGTGTACGCCAATCGGCCCGCGAGGCCAACCCGAAGGTTGGCCGGGACGCTGATCAGTTGTTGGTGCCGGTGGATTTGCGCAGTTCCACGATGGTTTGCGAGGTTTCCGCAATGCAATCGTCGATTTTGCCTTGAGCCTTCAGTGCCTTGGCCTTGGCCACACTGGTTTCAGCGCGCTGAGTCAGTTCCGGATTCGCTGACAATTGCCCCTTGGCATTGTCGATGGTCTGAATATTGGCATCACATAGATCGGCAGGCTTGCCGTCAGCAAACGAAGTGGACGCCATCATCGATGCAGTAACGAACAGACCTAACAGTACAGAACGTTTCATGTGTATCTCCTTGAACCGAGTGGGTCCAGACTTCGCTGGCCGTCAGGACGGGCAACCGTATGGAAGAAAAACCCCGATCAGTCGGGGTTATTCTGTGGACTACAGTCGAACTCAAGGGTTCTATTTTTCTTCAGCAGGCCTTCGCCCGGGTCACGCGATCCACCAGATAGACCAGCCCGTGGTAGTCGATTCCGCCATGTTGCGTCAGGCCGATTTCACAGGTGCGGCTGGTGGAAATCCCTTCGCTGCAATGTTGCACCGCATCCTTGAGCGTGCGCAGCGAATGGCTGTTCAGCTCAGGCGTGGTGAAGCCTTTGTCGCCAGCAAACCCACAGCAATGAATGCCTTCTGGAATCACCACGGTTTTGCTGCACTTGCGCGCCAGATCAATCAACGCCTGGCTTTCGCCCAGGTGTTGCGTGCTGCAGGTCACGTGTACGGCAATCGGTGCATCTTGCGGGGAGAACTCGAGTCGATCGAGAAGATGCGTACGGATGAAGCGCACCGGGTCGTACAGATCCAGACGGGTTTCTCCTACATCCTGCACCAGTCGCAACGTGCACGGACTGGTATCGCAGTAGATCGGATCGAGCCCGCCGCGACTGGCGTGCAACAGGGCGCTGATCAGCTCCTGGCGTTTGTGTTCGGCCTGTTCGGCGTAGCCTTTTGAGGCGAACGGTTGGCCGCAGCAGAGGTTGTCCTGATTGTCCGGAAAGACCACTTGGTAACCGGCCTTTTCCAGCAAGCCACGGGTTTTGTCGTACAGCGACATTTGCTCTTTATCACCCGCCGCCGGCCCCATGACTCGCGAGACACACGCTGCGAGATACACCACACGCGGACGTTCGTCCGAGACGCTGGGGCTGAAGCGAATCGCTTTTTCCGGTTGCGGCATCGCATTCGTCCACAACGGCACCTGACCTTTGGACAGTCGCGTAATCGTTGCCGAAAGCTTCGCCAGACGCGGTGCGCCGAGCAGCATCCGCGCACCGTTGGCCACGTGCAGAGTGAAGCGTGCGCCTTGCAGGGTCTTGGCGAAATTTCCTTCGATCCAGTCGGCAGTTTTCTGATGCGTCGCGTGTCGGCCACGGAGCTTTTTCACCAGCTCACCGGTATTGATACCTACAGGGCAACGTTGCGCACACAGACCGGTGGCGGCGCAGGTTTCGATGCCTTGGTACTCGTAGGCTTTTTCCAGTTCGGTGGTGTCGACACCTGCACGTTTTTTCGCCTGAATATCGCGCCAGATCACGATGCGCTGGCGCGGGCTGAGGGTCAGGCCTTTTGACGGACAGACCGGTTCACAGAAACCGCACTCGATGCACTTATCCACAATCTCATCAGCCGCCGGCAGCGGTTTCAGGTGTTTGAGGTGGATCTGTGGGTCTTCGCTGAGCACCACGTCCGGGTTGAGAATGCCGTTAGGGTCGAGCAGCCGTTTGAGCTGCCACATCAACTGATAGGCGTCGCTGCCCCATTCCAGTTCCACGAACGGCGCCATGTTGCGGCCGGTGCCGTGTTCGGCTTTCAGCGAGCCACCGAATTCCACCGCCACCAGTTGCGCAACGTCGTCCATGAACGCTTGATAGCGTGCGACTTCTTCCGGATTGTTGAAGCCTTGGGTGAAGACGAAGTGCAGGTTGCCTTCCAGCGCGTGTCCGAAAAGGATCGCTTCGTCGTAGGCATGTTTGTCGAACAACTCGATCAGGCGATTGACGCCGATCGCCAGTTGTTCGACCGGGAAGGTCACGTCTTCGATGATCACCGTGGTGCCGGTTTTGCGCACGGCGCCGACAGCGGGGAAGGTGTCCTTGCGGATCGCCCAGAGCTTGGCGTTCTCGGCAGGGTCTTCGGTGAAGTCGATATGTTTCTCCACCGGGAAATCGCTAAGCGACGCCATGATTTGCGCCAGCTGTTCCTGCAGCAAAGTGGAAGACGCAGCGCGGGATTCGATCAGCAGCGCGCAGGCATTGTTTGACAGCTGTTGTACGAAAGCGGGCATGCCCGGTTTGTCTTGCACCGAGCGCAGACTGCGGCGATCCAGCAACTCCACCGCGGATACCGGTTGGCTTTTCAGCACGGTCACGGCATTGCAGCAGGTCTCCACATTCGGAAACACGATCAGCGCCGAGGCCTTGTTCGGGTGATCGATCACCGTGTCGTAGGTCACCGCGCTGATGAAGCCGAGGGTGCCTTCGGAGCCGACCAGCAAGTGGCTCAAGATATCCACAGGCTCATCGAAATCCACCAGGGCATTCAGCGACAGGCCGGTGGTATTTTTCAGACGGTATTTGTGGCGGATTCTTGCAGCCAGTTCGGTGTTGGCGCGGGTCTCGCGACCTAAAGTCGCCAAGCGCTCAAGCAGATCGCCGTGGCTGGTGTGAAAGGCCACGACACTCGCAGCGTCCTCGGTATCGAGTCGCGTGCCATCGGCCAGCACCAGACGAATGCCGGCCAGCGTGTGATAGGTATTTTGTGCCGTGCCGCAGCACATGCCGCTGGCATTGTTGGCGACGATGCCGCCGATCTTGCAAGCGTTGATCGACGCCGGATCCGGGCCGATCTTGCGCCCGAACGGTGCCAGCCACGCGTTGGCCTGTGCGCCGATCACGCCCGGTTGCAGGCGGATTTGCATGCCTTGGCCACGGATTTCGCGAGCGTTCCAGTTATCCCCAAGCACGATCAAAACGGAATCGCTGATCGCCTGACCGGAGAGGCTGGTGCCCGCCGCGCGGAAGGTCACCGGAACATGGTCGCGCTGAGCCAGTTTCAACAGGCCCACGACTTCGTCTTCGGACTCGACGCGGATCACCAGTTTCGGGATCAGCCGATAAAAACTTGCATCAGTGCCGAAGGCCAGAGTCGATAACGGATCATCAAAGCGGCGCTCGGCCGGAATCAGTTGTTGCGCATCACGCAGGAAATTCGCTGGAAGCGTCATTGGTCCTCCAGGATCAGAACCACCAGGTCTTTCGGGCCGTGGGCGCCGTAAGCCAGTACTTGCTCGATGTCAGCGGTTTTCGACGGACCGGACACCAGCAGCGCGTTGGTCGGCATGCCTTGCGCCCATTCGAATTCCTCTTGCACCTGATAGAAGTTATCGCGGATTTCACTGGCCTTGAGCAGGGCGAAATGCACCGGTGGCACCAGACTCATCAAGCGCGGCTCTTCGCGGGTTGGCCAGATGATCAGGCTGCCCGTAGCGGCGATGGCACCGAGGGTGCCGGTGAGACTCGCCGGGGTGTCGTTGAACAGTTCGGCTTTCCACTCTTCCATCGGCCGGTCGTAGGATTTCAGTGCCGGTAGACAAGGATTGTTCGCCCAATGCTGTGTGATACGTTGCCCGTGTGCTGTCTTCGGCGCGATCAACAGACTCGGCAACTGGCGATCGCGCAGCAATTGCGCAAGCAGTGCCGGCCATTCTTCGCCCGAGGTCAGGTGAATTTCGGTGTGCACCGATTCCATCAATTTACGCAGTTGCGGGATGCGTTGTTCGGCGCTGTAGGTGTAAGGCTGCGTCACCAGATCGACGTCGAAGTTGTCGGCAATCGGTGTGGTGCCGGTCAGACTTTTCCGCAGCTTGCCGAGGATATTTTCTTTGGCGCTCATCAGCGGTCTCCCTGTTTGGCCAGATGCTCGCGGGCCATATCGTGCAGTGAGCGGGCGGCGGGTTTCGGCGCGCTGTGGTTTTGTGTCCACGGGCCGACGTTGCTTGGCGTCAGGGCGCGCAGGCGCGTGGCGAAGAATCCGAACAATCGATACAAGGTTGGCGAGCTGTTGAGTTTCGCCCAGGCGTTCCAGATAAAGCGTTCCTTGCGCGAATACTTGCTGCCCTGACCGCGCATCACTTGATTCGGGCTGTCCGGGGCTTTGACGTTTTCTTCGCGCAGGCGTCGCAGGATCGCCGGGATCGGAATTTTTACCGGGCAGACTTCACCGCAGGCACCGCACAACGACGAAGCGCTCGGATGATCCGGGACTTTCGCCAGGCCAACCATGTGCGGGGTGATGATTTTGCCGATCGGCCCCGGATACACCTCGCCATAAGTGTGGCCGCCGACGCGGGTATAGACCGGGCAATGATTCATGCAGGCGCCGCAGCGAATGCAGTTCAAGGTCTGACGCAATTCACTGTCGGCGAAAGCCTGACTGCGACCGTTGTCGAGCAACACCAGATGCACTTCCTGCGGGCCGTCGAGTTCGTGTTCCTTGCGCGGGCCGGAGATCATGTTGACGTAAGTGGTGATCGGAATGCCCAGCGCCGAGCGGGTCAGCAGTGACAGCAGCGGCACCACATCACGCAGGTTTTCCACAACCTTTTCGATGCCGGTGACGGCGATGTGCACCGGCGGCACGGTGGTGGTCATGCGCCCGTTGCCTTCGTTTTCCACCAGCAGCAGGGTGCCGGTTTCGGCGACGGCGAAGTTGACACCGGAGACGCCGATGTCCGCTTCGAAGAATTTCTGCCGCAGGACTCTGCGACCGATCTGAATGAGTTGGTCAACGTCCTTGGTGTATTCCACGCCAAGTTTGTCGTGGAACAAGGACGCGACCTGACCGGCATTCTTGTGGATCGCCGGCATAATGATGTGTGAAGGCTTCTCGTGGTCGAGCTGGACGATGTATTCCCCCATATCGGACTCCAGACATTCAATGTCCCGAGCCTCGAGGAAATGGTTCATCTCCATCTCTTCGCTGACCATCGATTTGCCCTTGATCACTTGCCGCGCCTCGTGAGCGCGGATGATCGATAAGACGATGCCATTGGCCTCGTCCACCGTTTCCGCCCAGTGCACTGTCACACCGTTGCGGGTCAGGTTCTGTTCCAGTTGCTCGAGCAGGTCGGGCAACTTGGACAGCGCGCGGGCCTTGATCGAATTGCCCAGTGCGCGCAAATGTTCTCTTTCATGGGGATCACTGAAAGCGGCTGCCCGCTTGACCATCAGTGAGTCCATGGCAGTGCGGAAGTTGTTCCGTAGCTGCTGATCACCCAAGGCATTGTGTGCCCGGGTGCGGAAATCTTCTTCTACGGCGACCGTAGGAATAATCGCGGAAGTGCTCATTGCGCACCCCCGGTTCGTTGCCACAGAAAGCTGGCGAGATGTTGCCCGCGCAGCGCTTCTTTTTGTTTCTCCAATGCGCCGTTGATGTTCATCAAACAGCCACAGTCGGCGCTCAAGACCTGATGCGCGCCGGATTCCTTCAGCGAACGGGTCTTGTCAGCCACCATCGCGCCGGAAATGTCTGGCATACGGACGCTGAATGTCCCACCGAAGCCACAGCATTCGCTTTCGTGGTCGTGGTTGACCCGTTCCACGTTGCTCAACTGCGCCAACAACTCGCGGCCGTGCAGGTGGGTGTTCATTTCGCGGCGTGCCGAACACGAAGTGTGCAGCGCGACTTTGACCGGTGCGCCGCTGTCCTTGAGCTGCACCTTGCAGACAAACAAGAGGAACTCGGCCAATTCATAGGTGCGGGCCGCGAGGGCCTGAACCTGTTTCAACGTTTCCGGCTCGTCCTTGAACAAGTCGGCGTAATGTTCGCGCAGCATGCCGGCGCAGGAACCTGACGGCACCACCACCGGATAATCCCCGGCAAACAGCGCCAGTTGCGAGCGCGCTACCGTCCGTGCCTGCTCGGTGTAACCCGAGGTGTAGGCCGGTTGCCCGCAGCAACTCTGCCCTTGCGGATACTCGACCCGAATCCCTTCGCGCTCCAGCAAGTGAATCGCGTCCATCCCGGCTTCGGGGTAGAACAGGTCGACCACGCACGTGCCGAACAGGTAGACCCGCGACGGTTTCTCGCTGGGGTATTGCCGAGGTTCGGGCAGTGGCGGTGCCACACGGGTCGCGTTTGGCACGGCGTTGTAAAAAAGCTCGCTCATCAGGCGTGTCTCCGGGTGGGCCCGGTTATCCGTCTGTGGCGGCTGCTGAATATAAAGACCGTTGCTTTCAGCAGCCTTACAGACCGGGTTGTGAATTGCTGACGCCGAAATCACGGATCGGCGTCGGTTATTTCCATGCTTCTTGTAGGTTTAGTGGACCAGCATGCCGGTGAACCAGTAGGCCTGAGCCAATGTGATCAGACCGACAATCGTTGCAAAGAATAGGCTGTGCTTGAGGGTGAAGCGGAACAGATCCGATTCCTTGCCCACCAGACCGGTCGCGGCGCAAGCCACGGCGATCGATTGCGGCGAGATCATCTTGCCTGTCACGCCGCCGCTGGTGTTCGCCGCCACGAGCAAGGTGTCGTTGACGCCGATCTGGTGCGCGGTGGTCGCCTGTAGTGAGCTAAACAGCGCGTTGGACGAAGTATCCGAACCGGTGAGGAACACGCCGAGCCAGCCGAGGAATGGCGAGAAGAACGGGAATGCCGCGCCCGTGCCGGCCAACACCAGCGCCATGGTCGAAGACATGCCGGAGTAGTTGGTAACGAAGGCGAACGCCAGCACCATGCCGATCGACAGGATTGGCCAGCGCAGTTCGTAGAAGGTCTCTTTTAAAGTGGTCAGACCAGTTTTGAAATTGATCTTCAGCACCAGCATCGAGATCAGCGCGGAGAAGAAAATTGCCGTGCCGGTCGCGGAAATCGGGTCGAGTTTGAACACTGCTGGGATGGCAGTCGGAGCGGCCACGATCGGTGCGGTTTTGATCACCAGTTGATCAAGGTGCGGAATCGCGAAGTTGAACACCCAGCTGTACATCGAGCCGCCAGCGGCGAACATCGCTTTGAAAGGCTTCAGCGTCCAGATGGTCACCAGCACGGTGAGGATCAGGAACGGCGACCAGGCTTTGAAAATTTCCCCGAGGCTGTAAGGCGACGCCACGGTGGTGCGCTTCTGGCCGAAACCGCCGACGCTGGCGGTGATCGCTGCACTCGATGTGGCGCCAGCGATTTGCGCACCCGCGGTGCGTTTCGGCTGCCAGACTTTCAGGAACAGAGTCAGGGAAATCAGGCTGGCCAAGGCCGAGGTGATGTCCGGCAACTCTGGCCCGATGAAGTTGGACGTGAAGTATTGCGTGATGGCAAAGCTCAGCCCCGCGACCAGTGCAGCCGGCCAGGTTTCACGTACGCCGCGCAGGCCGTCCATCATGAACACCAGCCAGAACGGCACGAACAGCGACAGCAGCGGTAGTTGGCGACCGGTCATGGCGCCGATCTTGAACGCGTCGATGCCGGTGACTTGGCCGGCAACAATGATCGGAATCCCCAGGGCACCGAACGCAACCGGCGCGGTGTTGGCGATCAGGCACAGGCCGGCGGCGTACAGCGGATTGAAACCCAGTCCGACGAGGAGTGCGGCGGTAATCGCCACGGGTGCGCCGAAACCGGCGGCACCTTCCAGAAACGCACCGAAGCAGAAACCGATCAGCAGCACTTGCAGACGCTGGTCGTCAGTAATCGATAACACCGAACTGCGAATGACCTCGAACTGACCACTTTTGACCGTCAGTTTGTAAAGGAAAACCGCCGCAACAATGATCCAGGCAATCGGCCACAGACCGTAGGCGAAGCCATACACGGCGGCGGCGAAGGCCATATCCACGGGCATCTGAAACGCGAAGATTGCCACGGCAATCGACAGCGCGAGGGTGATGCTGCCGGCCACATGGCCTTTGAGGCGGAACACTGCCAACGCGAGAAAGAAGAAAACGATGGGGATGACGGCCGCGAGTGCGGACACGCCGAGACTGCCGAGCGGGCTGTAGAGCTGTTGCCAGGTTTGCATATGGGGTGGCCCCTAATTGTTGTTGGTCAGGCACTGTCAGCGTTCTTGGTTAATTGGTAAGACCAATTTACAATCGCTGTTGGCTAGGGTAAAAGCCTTGATGGCGGTGTGTCAATTTGCCGCCCTAAAACTTTTGTCGAACAAGCGGCGCAGAGCGCATCTGATCCGGTTTCGGCAAGTGGTGTCTGGTAGGTGTCGGCAAGGCGCCGATAGGCCAGAATAGAGAGCCCGGCGAGCGGTCGGGATCGTGGAGAAATGAGTTATGGGGTTTGATCAGATACGTCAGCGCCGTTTGTCTGACGATATTGTCGAGCGACTTGAGGGGATGATCCTTGAGGGCACGCTGAAGTCCGGTGAGCGGCTGCCGGCGGAGCGCACGCTGGCCGAACAATTTGGCGTATCACGGCCGTCGCTGCGTGAAGCGATTCAGAAACTGGCGGCGAAAGGCTTGCTGGTCAGTCGCCAGGGCGGCGGCAATTATGTGGTCGAGAGCCTGGGCTCAACGTTCAGTGATCCGCTGCTGCAGTTGCTCGAAAGCAATCCCGAGGCGCAGCGCGATCTACTGGAATTTCGCCACACTCTGGAGGCATCCTGCGCCTATTACGCTGCGTTACGTGCGACGGATGTCGATCGTGAGCGGCTGACCGCAGCGTTCGAAGAGCTGCAAGACTGCTATTCGCGCCACGACGAAGTCAGTCGGGCGGAAGAGGGCGCGGCGGATGCGAAATTCCATCTGGCGATTGCCGAAGCCAGTCATAACGCAGTGTTGCTGCACACCATTCGCGGGCTGTTCGATCTGCTCAAGCGCAACGTGGTCACCAACATCGGCGGCATGTACAAGCAGCGCACGGAAACCCGCGACATGCTGATCACGCAGCATCGGGAGTTGTATCTGGCGATTATTGAAGGTCGTGCGGAGCAGGCACGGGAAGTCTCCAGCCGACACATTTTGTATGTGCAGGAAGTGCTGGAAGAGGTGCGGCAGGAGGTTCAGCGCATGGCTCGGGCGGAGCGGCGCAAGGGGATGTGATCAGTTGTTTCTGTGGTGATGTTGCAATAGCGTTCGCGAGCAAGCTCGCTCCCACATTTGAAATGCATTCCAAGGTGGGAGCGAGCTTGCTCGCGAATACGCTCTAAAGGCAGAGGAAATTAATCTTCCTTGCCCTTGTTGCGCACCGCACGCTGCAGTTCACGACCGGCGTCGCGCTCGCGCTCGGTGTCACGCTTGTCGTATTCCTTCTTGCCCTTGCCCAGAGCGATCTCGCACTTGACCATGTGCTTGCTCCAGTACCAGGACAGGCAGACGCAGGCGTAACCCTTTTGCTGCACCATCGCCGCGAGCTTTTCCAGCTCGCGGCGGTTGAGCAGCAATTTGCGTGTGCGCACCGGGTCAGCGATGACGTGGGTGCTTGCGGTCATCAGAGGCGTGATGTGGCTGCCGAGCAACCACGCTTCGCCATCCTTGAGCAGGACATAGCTGTCGACCAGCTGTAGCTTGCTTGCCCGCAGACTTTTTACTTCCCAGCCGGCCAGGACCAGACCAGCCTCGAACTTGTGCTCGATGAAGTAATCGTGTCGCGCCTTTTTGTTCTGCGCGATGGTCCCTGTTGGGTGTTTCTTCTGTTTAGCCATAGGGGCGGCATTATATGGAGATAAACGGCTGTCGGCTACGGTGATGCTGCGTGCTTGAGCAGGTTGAGTGAATCCCGGACAATGCGGCCTCTTTTTCTAACGCTTGGGCGTGATAAACGATGTCGACAGACAAGGTTTCTGTCCACGGCAGTTGGGCTAGCCGCTGGGTATTCATACTCGCCGCGACCGGTTCGGCCGTGGGACTGGGTAGTATCTGGAAGTTCCCCTACATGGTCGGGGTCTACGGCGGCGGTGCGTTTGTACTGATGTTTCTGGCGTGCATCGCGCTGATCGGTATCCCGGTCATGCTTGCAGAAACCCTGATCGGCCGGCGCGCCCGGCAAAGTCCGGCGAACGCCTTGAAGGTGCTGGCGCTGGAAGCCGGGCACTCGGGCAAGTGGTCGTGGGGGGCCTTTGCCGGGATGATCACGGCATTGCTGATCCTGTCTTTCTATAGTGTGGTGGGCGGCTGGTCGCTGGACTACATCGTCGACATGGGGCGCGGCGACTTCCAGGGCGCCACGGCCGATCAGGTCGGTGCGTATTTCGGCAATGTCATCTCCAATCCGTGGCGTCTGACACTTTGGCATACGATTTTCATGCTGCTGTCGGCCTTCGTCATCGCCAAAGGCGTGGTTGCCGGGCTAGAGCGCAGCCTGCGTATCATGATGCCGCTGTTGTTTGTGATGATTCTGGTGTTGCTGGGTTACAGCATGACCACCGGACATTTCATGGAAGGCGTGCATTTCATGTTCGACTTCCACCCGGAAAAAGTCCTCGACGGTCTGCTGCCGGCGATGGGGCACGCGTTCTTCTCGCTGAGCGTCGGTGTCGGCTCGATCATGATCTACGGCGCTTACATGCCGAAGAGTTCGTCGTTGTCGGGCACGGTTGTCGGTGTAGCGCTGCTGGATACCTTTGTGTCGCTGGTCGCCGGTCTGGCCCTGTTCCCGATTGTGTTTGCCGGAGGCCTGAACCCTAGCGAAGGGCCTGGCCTGATGTTCGTCAGTCTGCCATTTGCCTTTGGTAATGTGGCTTTCGGTCAGTTGATGGGCGTGGTGTTCTTTGTGCTGGTCGCGATTGCGGCATGGAGTTCGGCGATCTCGCTTCTGGAGCCGATGGTTGCCTACCTGGTTGAACGCACGAAAGTCAGTCGCGCGTGGGTGACTTTCTGGCTGGCATTCATCTGCTGGTTCGTCGGTTTGGGCACAGTGTTCTCCTTCAATATCTGGAAGGAAGCCAAATTTTTCGTGAACGAAGGCGGGATGTTCCACCTCTACCAATGGGGTGCGCAGAGCGGTCTGGACTTCTTTGGCGTGATCGATTTCTTCACCTCGCGGATCATGTTGCCGCTCGGTGGCCTGTGTTTCGTGCTGTTTGCCGGATGGGTGATGGGGCGTGAAGCGGTACGCGACGAGTTGTCGATCCGCAACCCGGCACTGTTCGCCCTGTCTTTGTTCTTGATGCGCTACGTGGCGCCCATCGGCATTCTTGTAGTGTTTGCCGCTCAGCTCTGGAAGTAACGCTCACATGACGACACATATTCAACGATCGGCATTGTTGCCGTACCCAGCGCAATTTCTCTACGACCTGGTCAACGACGTGGCGCGTTACCCGGAATTTTTGCCGTGGTGCTCGGCCGCTGAAGTGCTGGAAAGTTCGCCGGAGCATATGCGCGCCAGCGTTGGCGTGGCCAAGGGCGGTCTCAGCCAGCATTTTGTGACACGCAATACGCTGGTGCCGGGGCAGTCGATCGAGATGAACCTGGAAGAAGGTCCGTTCAATCAGTTGCATGGCGTCTGGGTGTTCAAGGCCTTGAACGAGAAGGCCTGCAAGATCAGTCTGGATCTGTCGTTCGATTACGCCGGGCCGCTGGTGCGTGCCACGTTGGGGCCGCTGTTCAATCAGGCGGCCAACACGCTGGTGGACGCGTTCTGTCAGCGCGCCAAGCAGATGCATGGTTGAGTCAGTGATCGAGATAGAGGTGGTGTACGCGGCCGTTGATCGTCAGGTTTTGCGCTCGGTGAGCGTGTCGCCTGGGATGACGGTGCGGGCTGCGGTGCTTGCATCGGGTATCGGTAGCGAGTTTTCTGAGCTGAATCTGGCGGAGTGTCCGCTGGGTATCTTCGGCAAAGTGGTGGCTGACCCGGATACGCGGGTGATTGAGGCAGGCGAGCGCATCGAGATTTATCGTCCTTTGCTCGCCGATCCGAAAGAGGTTCGCCGTTTGCGAGCGGCGAAAGCTGCTGAAGCCAAGGCTCGAAACGTCTAAAAAGCCAAATCGCAGGCAATAAAAAACCCGGAATTTCCGGGTTTTTTATTGCGTCGCAAATTATTGCGGCGAGGTATCCAGCGGCTCTGGTGTTGGAACCGGAACGGTTTCTACACCATCGACGTCCTTCTGGATCTGATCCAGCAAGGAACCTGGCTTGGCCGGTTTTTCCGGTTTTGGCTTCTCGGCGTTTTCAGCAGGAGCAGCCACAGTCGTGCCACTGTCCTTGCCGAGAATGGCTTCGTCACGGCTTACGCCCGGCATAAAGTCACCGGACAGGCTGACAAGCTGGTCGTTTGAGTTGAAAATAACGCTGACGCGTTCCTGTTGGCGTTCACCGCCACCCGGTTGCAGGCTGTACAGATAATCCCAGCGATCGGCATGGAACGTGTCGACAAGCAGAGGGTTACCCATGATAAACCGTACTTGCGGCCGGGTCATTCCCGGGCGTAACTGGTCTATCATGTCCTGCGTGACGACATTGCCCTGCTGGATGTCGATTTTGTAAACCCCGGGGAATGAACAACCGGCGAGTGCGAGCAGTCCCACAAAGGTGAAACTGGTTAGCAAGAGCTTGGTGTTTTGCATCGGTGGGCGACTTCCACTATCTTGGCTGGGACAACGTAAACGCCGATCATACCCGCATTAAGAGAAGCTGCGAAGCAGCATCGCGAGAAAGCTGACCATGGTTGAAAATAGCGAACTACGCAAAGCCGGCCTTAAAGTGACCCTGCCACGGGTCAAGATCCTGCAAATGCTCGACTCCACCGAGCAGCGTCACATGAGCGCCGAGGACGTCTACAAGGCGTTGATGGAAGCTGGCGAGGACGTCGGTCTGGCCACGGTTTACCGTGTTCTGACCCAGTTCGAAGCGGCTGGCCTCGTGGTCCGTCACAACTTCGACGGCGGCCACGCGGTTTTCGAGTTGGCCGACAGTGGTCACCACGACCACATGGTTAACGTGGAAACCGGTGAGGTTGTCGAATTCGTCAGCCCGGAAATCGAAAAACTCCAGAAGGCAATTGCCGAGGAGCACGGTGTCGAGTTGGTGGATCACAATCTGGTGCTGTACATCCGCAAGAAAAAGTAAGCATGTCGCGCGAATTTCACATTCGCGAAACGAGCGAAGGCGACCCAAGGGTCGCCTTCGTGCTTTCTGTCATTGTCAAACCTTGGCGGTGACGACCATTTTTTTCGCGTGAGCGAGGGATTCCTTGGTCAGGTCAATGCCGCCGAGCATTCGCGCTACTTCTTCTATACGGTCGTTCTTGCTGAGCTTGGAGACGGCGGTGTGCGTGGCCTGTTCGCCGCGTACCTTGTGCACGAACAAATGCTGGTGCCCCTGCGCTGCCACCTGCGGCAAGTGCGTCACGGTCAGAACCTGGCCGCGATCGCCGAGACGGCGCAACAGTTGGCCGACAATTTCTGCGGTCGGGCCACCGATACCCACGTCCACTTCGTCGAACACCAGCGTCGGAACACGGGATGTCTGTGCGGTGATGACCTGAATAGCCAGACTGATCCGTGACAGCTCACCACCGGAAGCGACTTTTGCCAGCGCCTTCAGCGGTTGCCCCGGGTTGGCGCTGACCAGCAATTCAACCTGCTCCAGCCCGTTGGGCAGTAACTCCTCGCTGCTGTTGGCCTTCAGTTCGATGGTGAATCGACCCCCCGGCATGCCCAGTCGCTGAATCTCCTGCTCAACCGCACTGGCGAGGCTGCCGGCAGCCTGATGCCGCAAATCGCTCAGCTCCCGCGCCTTCTCTTGATAGTGGCGGGCGTAGGAAGCCAGCTCTTCTCCCAGGCGCTCGATGGATTCGTCATTGGCGTTGAGGGTTTCGATCTCATCCAGCAATTTCTGCTGCATTTCCCCGACCTCGGTCGGCTGAATCCGGTGTTTGCGCGCCAGGGTGTAGATCGCGTCGAGACGTTCTTCCAGATATTGCAGGCGCGCCGGATCGGCATCGAAGTTGTCGAGGAAACGATTGAGTTCGCCTACGGCCTCTTCGACCTGGATCTGCGCGCTGGTCAGCAGGCTGCTGGCTTCGCCTAGTGCGCCGACGGAGTTATTCACGCTCGACAGGCGATTGAGGCTGGCGGTCAGCGCATTCAGCACGTTGCCGGAATCGCTTTCACTGCATTGCTCGACCACCTGCCGGCAAATGCCCAGCAGAGTTTCGGCGTTGGTCAGGTTTTTATGTTCTTGCTCCAGTTGCTCCAGCTCGTTATCACCGAGGCCGAGGTTTTCCAGCTCTTCGAGTTGATAGCTCAGCAACTGGTGGCGTGCGCGTTGTTCGTCACCGGAATTGGAGAGTCGCTCGAGTTCCTGGCGAGTCTGCCGCCAGCGCTGGGCGGCGAGCTGAACCTGGCGGGCCAGATCGGTAGCGCCGGCGTACTCGTCCAGCAAGCGACGATGGGTGTCGGTTTTCAGCAGGGACTGGTGTTCATGTTGGCTGTGGATATCGATCAGCAGCTCGCCCAGCGACTTGAGATCGCCCAGCGGGCAAGGGGTGCCGTTGATGTAGCCGCGCGAACGACCCTCCGACGTGATTACCCGGCGCAGGATGCACGGGCCATCAGTCTCCAGGTCACGCTCGGCCAGCCACGCGCTGGCTTCAGGAATGTCAGCCAGATCGAAGGTCGCGAGAATATCGGCCTTGTCGGCTCCCGGACGAACCACACCGCTGTCGGCGCGATCACCGAGAGTCAGCCCCAGCGCGTCGAGCATGATCGACTTGCCAGCGCCGGTTTCCCCTGTGATCACGCTCATCCCGCGATCGAGTTCGAGATCGAGATGTTCAACGATGGCGTAGTTGTGTACGGACAGGTGCACCAGCATAAAGGCCGCTCCCAGGCTTTAGGTCTGGTTATTTATACAGTGTTTTGTTTCGGGCTGACAATGCCTACCCTTAGCTCGATTCGCTTGAACGTAAAAGCTGCTTAGCGCATTCAGGAATGAGAATGTGGCACTTTTTTGTAGGGTTAATGGTTGAAAGCCCTTGAAGCCTGATTTTGCGGCCCCATATATCGGGGCAGAAGCGCGAGTCAGGCTCGCGGACGAAATTGAAAGGAGAATTCTATGGCTGACGAACAGACAGTAGATACGCAAAACCCAGAAGCCAATCAGGCGCCCGAAGGTTCGGGTGATGACCTGGCGACCCGTGTACAAGTGCTCGAAGAGCAATTGGCCGCCGCGCAGGATCAGTCTCTGCGTGTTGCTGCCGATCTGCAGAACGTCCGTCGCCGTGCTGAGCAGGACGTCGAGAAGGCGCACAAGTTTGCCCTGGAAAAATTTGCCGGCGACCTGTTGCCGATCGTCGACAGCCTGGAGCGCGGCCTCGAGCTGTCGAACCCGGACGACGAAAGCATTCGGCCGATGCGCGAAGGCATTGAGCTGACGCTGAAAATGTTCCACGACACGCTCAAGCGTTATCAGCTGGAAGCGATCGATCCGCACGGCGAACCGTTCAACGCCGTTCAGCACCAGGCGATGGCCATGCAGGAAAGCGCCGACGTAGAACCGAACAGCGTTCTGAAGGTGTTCCAGAAGGGCTACCAGCTCAACGGTCGCCTGTTGCGCCCGGCCATGGTTGTGGTCAGCAAGGCGCCTGCGCCAATTTCGCCTTCGATTGACGAGAAGGCTTGAAATTAGCCGCAAGGCCCCCATTTAGAAGTCAAGCGTTTAAGTGCTACCGCAGTCAGCCACCACTGCTGCGGCATCCAAATCCAAAGTTTCGGGAGAGTTAACATGGGCAAAATTATCGGTATCGACCTGGGGACTACCAACTCCTGCGTCTCCGTGCTGGAAAACGGCAAAGCAAAAGTTATCGAAAACGCTGAAGGCGCGCGTACCACGCCGTCGATCATCGCTTACGCCAACGATGGCGAAATCCTGGTAGGTCAGTCGGCCAAGCGTCAGGCTGTGACCAACCCGCACAACACCCTGTACGCAGTAAAGCGTCTGATCGGTCGTCGTTTCGACGAAGAAGTTGTGCAGAAAGACATCCAGATGGTCCCTTACAAGATCGTCAAGGCTGACAACAACGACGCCTGGGTTGAAGTGAACGGCCAGAAAATGGCGCCGCCACAAATCTCGGCAGAAATTCTGAAGAAGATGAAGAAGACCGCCGAAGACTACCTCGGCGAGACCGTGACCGAAGCGGTCATCACCGTTCCGGCCTACTTCAACGACAGTCAGCGTCAGGCGACCAAAGACGCCGGCCGCATTGCCGGTCTGGACGTAAAACGTATCATCAACGAACCAACCGCAGCCGCTCTGGCTTACGGTATGGACAAGGCCAAGGGCGATCACACCGTGATCGTTTATGACCTGGGTGGCGGTACTTTCGACGTTTCCGTGATCGAGATCGCTGAAGTTGACGGCGAGCACCAGTTCGAAGTTCTGGCCACCAACGGTGACACGTTCCTCGGCGGTGAAGACTTTGACATTCGTCTGATCGACTACCTCGTTGACGAATTCAAGAAAGAAAGCGGCATGAACCTCAAAGGTGATCCGCTGGCCATGCAGCGCCTGAAAGAAGCCGCTGAGAAAGCCAAGATCGAGCTGTCGTCCGCTCAGTCGACCGACGTCAACCTGCCGTACATCACTGCAGACGCGACCGGTCCTAAGCACCTGAACGTGAAGATCTCGCGTGCCAAGCTCGAAGCACTGGTTGAAGACCTGGTTCAGCGCACCATCGAGCCTTGCCGCATCGCCATGAAAGACGCAGGTCTGGACGTTGGCGCGATCAACGACGTGATTCTGGTCGGTGGTCAGACCCGTATGCCGCTGGTGCAGAAGCTGGTGACCGATTTCTTCGGTAAAGAAGCTCGCAAAGACGTTAACCCGGACGAAGCTGTTGCCATGGGTGCTGCGATTCAGGGCGCTGTTCTGGCTGGTGACGTGAAAGACGTTCTGCTGCTCGACGTCAGCCCGCTGACCTTGGGTATCGAAACCATGGGTGGCGTGATGACCGCGCTGATCGAGAAAAACACCACGATTCCTACCAAGAAATCGCAAGTGTTCTCGACTGCCGACGACAACCAGGGTGCTGTGACCATTCACGTGCTGCAGGGCGAGCGTAAGCAAGCCACTCAGAACAAGTCCCTGGGCAAGTTCGACCTGGCCGACATTCCACCAGCTCCACGTGGTGTGCCGCAGATCGAAGTGACCTTCGACATCGACGCGAACGGCATTCTGCACGTTGGTGCGAAAGACAAGGCTACCGGCAAGACCCAGTCGATCGTGATCAAGGCCAACTCCGGTCTGTCCGACGAAGAAATCGAGCGCATGGTGCGTGACGCCGAAGCCAACGCTGAGGAAGACCGCAAGTTCGAAGAGCTGGCCGCTGCCCGTAACCAGGGTGATGCGCTGGTTCACTCGACGCGCAAAATGGTTGCTGATGCGGGCGACAAAGTCACCGCCGAAGAGAAGACTGCGATCGAAGCTGCCGTGGTTGCTCTGGAAGCCGCTGTCAAAGGCGACGACAAGGCTGCTATCGAAGCGAAGGTTGAAGAGCTGTCGAAAGTCTCCGCTCCGGTTGCTCAGAAGATGTATGCCGAACAGGCTCAGCCAGCTGATGGCGCAGCCCCGCAAGGCGAATCGGCTGAGAAGGCTGACGACGTTGTCGATGCAGAGTTCGAAGAAGTCAAAGACCACAAGTAAGTTGTTGGTCGGCCGGTTGACTGCCTTTAGGCAGTGACTGGTAGGATGTCGCCGCGCGGGAGCTAGCTCCCGCGTTGGCGTATCTGGAATACGCGAATTTTTACAGCATGCGACAAGGTTCGGATGTTGGTGGTATGGCCGGGAATGCTCCTGCTTTTCGCGCTGAAAGTACCGCAAGAAACAAAGACCAGGATCGTTGAATTGACGTGAGTTGGGTCCGGGCCTGTATTGGGGCTCAACGAGTTTGGCGATCCTCAGGAGGGGTTTGCCGGACGTCCTCAAGAGTGCAGAAGACTTATGGCAAAGCGTGACTATTACGAAGTGTTGGGTGTTGAGCGTGGCTCAAGCGATGCGGACCTGAAAAAGGCTTACCGTCGTCTGGCGATGAAGCACCACCCGGACCGTAATCCCGATGACAAAGCATCGGAAGAAATGTTCAAAGAGGCCAATGAGGCCTATGAAGTGCTGTCCGATTCCAGCAAGCGCGCGGCGTACGACCAGTATGGTCATGCCGGTGTCGACCCGAGCATGGGTGGCGGCGGTGCCGGTTTCGGCGGTCAGAACTTCTCGGACATCTTTGGTGATGTCTTCAGTGATTTCTTCGGTGGCGGTCGCGGCGGTTCCCGTGGCGGCGCTCAGCGTGGCAGCGACTTGCGCTACACCCTGGAACTGAATCTGGAAGAAGCGGTACGCGGCACGTCGGTGAATATCCGTGTTCCGACACTGGTCAACTGCAAGCCGTGCGACGGTTCGGGTGCCAAGAAAGGCTCCTCTCCATCGACGTGCCCGACTTGCGGCGGCATCGGCCAGGTGCGCATGCAGCAGGGCTTCTTCTCGGTGCAGCAAACCTGCCCGCGTTGCCATGGCCAGGGCAAGATCATTTCCGATCCGTGCGATTCCTGCCACGGTGACGGTCGCGTTGAAGAGTACAAAACCCTCTCGGTCAAAGTGCCGGCTGGCGTCGATACCGGCGACCGCATTCGTCTGTCCGGCGAAGGCGAGGCGGGCACGCAGGGCGGCCCGACAGGCGACCTGTATGTGGTCATCAATGTCCGCGAGCACGACATCTTCCAGCGCGATGGCAAGCATCTGTTCTGCGAAGTGCCGATCAGCTTCGTTGATGCAGCCTTGGGCGGCGAGCTGGAAATTCCGACCCTCGACGGTCGCGTCAAACTGAAAATCCCTGAGGGCACTCAGACCGGCAAGCAATTCCGTGTGCGCGGCAAAGGCGTGGCGCCGGTGCGTGGCGGCGGTGCGGGCGACTTGATGTGCCGCGTTGCGGTCGAAACGCCGGTCAACCTGAACCGTCGTCAGCGCGAACTGCTGGAAGAATTCCGCAGCTCGCTGGCGGACGACAACAGCCATTCGCCGAAAACCACCGGTTGGTTCGACGGTGTGAAGCGTTTCTTCGGCGATCTGTAAGGAGTCGGCATGCGACGTATAGCTGTGATGGGCGCTGCTGGGCGCATGGGTAAGATTCTGGTCGAGGCCGTGCAACAGCGCGCGCCACTGACCGGGTTGACCGCCGCCGTGGTTCGTCCTGGCAGCACGCTGATCGGCGTCGATGCTGGTGAGCTGGCTTCGCTGGGCCGCATCGGTGTGCCGCTGTCCGGGCATATCGAGGCAGTCGCTGAAGAGTTCGATGTCTTGATCGACTTCACGTTGCCGGAAGTGATGCTGAAAAACCTGGCGTTCTGCCGCAAGGCAGGCAAGGCCATGGTCATTGGCACCACCGGGCTGGACGCTGCGCAGAAGCAGTTGCTGGTCGAGGCGGGCAAGGATATTCCGATCGTCTTCGCGGCCAACTTCAGTGTCGGCGTCAATCTGTCGCTGAAGCTGTTGGACATGGCGGCGCGGGTGTTGGGTGATGATGCCGACATCGAAATCATCGAGGCTCACCACCGTCACAAGATCGATGCGCCGTCGGGGACGGCGTTGCGCATGGGTGAAGTGATTGCCAGTGCGCTGGATCGTGATTTGCAGAAAGTCGCGGTTTACGGTCGCGAAGGTCATACCGGTGCCCGTGAGCGCGAAACCATCGGGTTTGCCACCGTGCGCGGTGGTGATGTGGTGGGTGATCACACGGTGCTGTTCGCCTGCGAAGGTGAGCGTCTGGAGATTACGCACAAGGCTTCGAGTCGCATGACGTTCGCCAAGGGCGCGGTGCGTGCGGCGTTGTGGCTGGACGGTCGCGAGCCGGGTCTGTACGACATGCAAGACGTGCTCGACCTGCGTTGATTCATTGCTGAACCCGGCGCAAACGCCCTGTTTGCGCTGGTTTTTCTCCGCTCGGCGACGACCTGTCGCATTCTCCGGCCTTTTCGGCTCTTTAGCGGTGGACCAAAAAAGCCTTTTTCTGTAAGCTACAGCTTTAGTGTGTCCACTAAAAGCGCGCAGAATAATTCAGTGAAGAAGCGGGGTGACGTGTCCATACGTCACTCCGCTTTTTTACAACCTGCGATCGCCCTTTCATGCGTTATTTACGGGAGGTCTTCTTGACTAAGCCAGCCATACTTGCCCTTGCTGATGGCAGCATTTTTCGCGGCGAAGCCATTGGTGCCGACGGTCAAACCGTTGGTGAGGTGGTGTTCAACACCGCAATGACCGGCTATCAGGAAATCCTTACCGATCCTTCCTACGCCCAACAGATCGTTACCCTGACTTACCCGCACATCGGCAACACTGGCACCACGCCGGAAGACGCCGAGTCCGACCGCGTCTGGTCCGCTGGCCTGGTCATCCGTGACCTGCCGCTGGTAGCGAGCAACTGGCGTAACACGATGTCCCTGTCCGATTACCTGAAAGCCAACAACGTTGTGGCCATCGCCGGTATCGACACCCGCCGCCTGACCCGCATCCTGCGTGAAAAAGGCGCACAGAACGGCTGCATCATGGCCGGCGACAACATCTCCGAAGAAGCGGCCATCGCCGCTGCGCAAGGCTTCCCGGGCCTGAAGGGCATGGATCTGGCGAAAGTCGTCAGCACCAAGACCCAATACGAATGGCGCTCGACTGTCTGGGATCTGAAGACCGACAGCCACGCGACCATCGACGCTTCCGAGTTGCCTTACCACGTGGTTGCCTACGACTACGGCGTCAAGGTCAACATCCTGCGCATGCTGGTCGAGCGCGGCTGCCGCGTTACCGTCGTACCAGCTCAGACTCCAGCTGCCGACGTACTGGCGCTGAAACCCGACGGCGTGTTCCTGTCCAACGGCCCTGGTGACCCGGAGCCATGCGACTACGCGATCAAAGCGATCAAGGAAGTCCTGGAAACCGAAATTCCGGTGTTCGGCATCTGCCTCGGTCACCAACTGCTGGCTCTGGCCTCCGGCGCCAAGACCCTGAAAATGGGCCACGGCCACCACGGTGCCAACCACCCGGTGCAGGATCTGGACACTGGCGTTGTGATGATCACCAGCCAGAACCACGGTTTCGCGGTAGACGAAGAAACCCTGCCAGCCAACGTGCGTGCGATCCACAAATCGCTGTTCGACGGCACCCTGCAAGGCATCGAGCGCACCGACAAGAGCGCGTTCAGCTTCCAGGGTCACCCTGAAGCGAGCCCGGGCCCGAACGACGTCGCGCCGCTGTTCGACCGCTTCATCAACGAGATGGCCAAGCGACGCTAAGCGCTCGCCTTGAGACTGTAGAGAGAAGCCCCTCGAGGGCGGCCCCGGCACCGGTGGCCCCCTCGGGACTTCAGAAATCGATCAAGACGGCTTGCCGACTGACCTGCGGATTTGAGTGACAAACCCATGCCAAAACGTACAGACATTAAAAGCATCCTGATTCTCGGCGCTGGCCCGATCGTTATCGGCCAGGCCTGCGAATTCGACTACTCCGGCGCCCAGGCCTGTAAAGCCCTGCGCGAAGAGGGTTACCGCGTCATCCTGGTGAACTCCAACCCGGCCACCATCATGACCGACCCGGACATGGCCGACGCCACCTACATCGAACCGATCAAGTGGCAGACCGTTGCCAAGATCATCGAAAAAGAGCGTCCGGACGCCGTGCTGCCAACCATGGGCGGCCAGACTGCTCTGAACTGCGCCCTGGACCTGGAGCGCGAAGGCGTTCTGGAGAAGTTCGGCGTAGAGATGATCGGCGCCAACGCCGACACCATCGACAAGGCCGAAGACCGTTCGCGTTTCGACAAGGCGATGAAATCCATCGGCCTGGCGTGCCCGCGTTCCGGTATCGCCCACAGCATGGAAGAAGCCAACGCAGTCCTCGAGACCCTGGGTTTCCCGTGCATCATCCGTCCGTCCTTCACCATGGGCGGCACCGGTGGCGGTATCGCGTACAACCGTGAAGAGTTCGAAGAAATCTGCGCCCGTGGTCTGGACCTGTCGCCGACCAAAGAGCTGCTGATCGACGAATCGCTGATCGGCTGGAAAGAATATGAAATGGAAGTTGTCCGCGACAAAAAGGACAACTGCATCATCGTCTGCTCGATCGAAAACTTCGACCCGATGGGCGTGCACACCGGTGACTCGATCACCGTGGCTCCAGCACAAACCCTGACCGACAAGGAATACCAGATCCTGCGTAACGCCTCCCTGGCGGTACTGCGCGAGATCGGCGTCGAGACTGGCGGCTCCAACGTTCAATTCGGTATCTGCCCGGACACTGGCCGTATGGTCGTGATCGAAATGAACCCGCGTGTATCGCGTTCCTCGGCCCTGGCTTCGAAAGCCACCGGTTTCCCGATCGCCAAAGTCGCGGCCAAACTGGCTGTGGGCTACACCCTCGACGAACTGTCGAACGACATCACCGGCGGCAAAACCCCGGCGTCCTTCGAACCATCGATCGACTACGTCGTCACCAAGCTGCCACGCTTTGCTTTCGAGAAGTTCGCCAAGGCTGACGCACGCCTGACCACGCAAATGAAGTCGGTTGGTGAAGTCATGGCCATCGGCCGGACCTTCCAGGAATCCCTGCAGAAAGCCCTGCGCGGTCTGGAAGTCGGCGTTTGCGGTCTGGACGAGAAGCTCGACCTGAGCAACCCGGAAAGCATGAGCGTGCTCAAGCGCGAACTGACCGTGCCGGGTGCCGAGCGTATCTGGTACGTGGCGGACGCTTTCCGCGCCGGCATGACCGTCGAAGAAATCTTCGGCATGAACATGATCGACCCGTGGTTCCTGGTACAGATCGAAGATCTGATCAAGGAAGAAGAGAAGGTCAAGACCCTCGGTCTGTCCGCTATCGACCGCGACCTGATGTTCAAGCTCAAGCGCAAAGGCTTCTCCGATCAGCGTCTGGCCAAACTGTTGGGCGTGACCGAGAAAAACCTGCGTACGCACCGTCAGAAGCTCGAAGTGTTCCCGGTCTACAAGCGCGTTGACACCTGCGCCGCCGAGTTCGCCACCGACACCGCTTACCTTTACTCGACGTACGAGGAAGAGTGTGAAGCCGCGCCGTCGGGTCGCGACAAGATCATGATTCTGGGTGGCGGTCCGAACCGTATCGGCCAAGGCATCGAGTTCGACTACTGCTGCGTTCACGCTGCCCTCGCTCTGCGCGAAGACGGCTACGAAACCATCATGGTCAACTGCAACCCGGAAACCGTTTCCACTGACTACGACACTTCCGACCGTCTGTACTTCGAACCGGTAACCCTGGAAGACGTGCTGGAAATCTGCCGCGTCGAGAAGCCGAAAGGTGTGATCGTCCAGTACGGCGGCCAGACTCCGCTGAAACTGGCTCGCGCTCTGGAAGCTGCTGGCGTGCCAATCATCGGCACCAGCCCTGACGCGATCGACCGCGCTGAAGACCGTGAGCGTTTCCAGCAAATGGTTGAGCGTCTGAACCTGCGTCAGCCGCCAAACGCCACCGTGCGCAGCGAAGACGAAGCGATTCGTGCCGCCAGCAAGATCGGCTACCCACTGGTAGTGCGCCCATCCTATGTCCTGGGTGGTCGCGCGATGGAAATCGTTTACGAAGAAGAAGAGCTCAAGCGCTACTTGCGTGACGCGGTGAAAGTGTCCAACGACAGCCCGGTGCTGCTCGACCACTTCCTCAACTGCGCCATCGAAATGGACGTGGATGCGGTCTGCGACGGCAAAGACGTCGTCATCGGCGCAATCATGCAGCACATCGAACAGGCTGGCGTTCACTCCGGTGACTCCGCGTGCTCGCTGCCGCCGTACTCGCTGCCGGCGCACATCCAGGACGAGATGCGCGAGCAGGTCAAGAAAATGGCCCTGGAACTGGGCGTTGTCGGCCTGATGAACGTGCAGTTGGCTTTGCAGGGCGAAGACATCTACGTCATCGAAGTCAACCCGCGCGCTTCCCGTACCGTACCGTTCGTATCGAAGTGCATCGGTGTCTCCCTGGCAATGATCGCTGCCCGCGTGATGGCCGGTAAGACCCTGAAGGAAATCGGCTTCACCAAAGAAATCATCCCGAACTTCTACAGCGTGAAAGAGGCGGTGTTCCCGTTCGCCAAATTCCCTGGCGTTGACCCGATCCTCGGCCCAGAGATGAAGTCGACCGGTGAAGTGATGGGCGTCGGCGACACCTTCGGTGAAGCATTCGCCAAAGCCCAGATGGGCGCCAGCGAAGTGCTGCCGACCGGCGGTACCGCGTTTATCAGCGTTCGCGACGATGACAAGCCTCTGGTTGCAGGCGTGGCCCGCGATCTGATCAACTTGGGCTTCGAAGTGGTTGCCACTGCCGGTACTGCCAAGCTGATCGAGGCCGCAGGCCTGAAAGTGCGCCGTGTGAACAAAGTGACCGAGGGTCGTCCGCACGTGGTCGACATGATCAAGAATGACGAAGTCACCCTGATCATCAACACCACCGAAGGTCGTCAGTCGATCGCTGATTCGTACTCCATTCGTCGTAATGCCTTGCAGCACAAGATTTACTGCACCACCACCATTGCTGCTGGCGAAGCTATCTGTGAAGCGCTGAAGTTCGGTCCGGAAAAAACCGTGCGTCGCTTGCAGGATCTACACGCAGGATTGAAGGCATGATCAAATACCCAATGACTGTCCAGGGCGCTAAAGCCCTGGAAGAAGAACACGCTCACCTGACCAAGGTCGTCCGTCCGAAGCTTAGCCAGGACATCGGTACGGCCCGCGAGTTGGGTGACTTGAAAGAAAACGCTGAATACCATGCCGCCCGCGAACAACAGGGCATGGTCGAAGCGCGGATTCGTGACATCGAAGGCCGGATTCAGAATCAGGTCATCATCGACGTCACGACCATTCCGCACACCGGCAAAGTGATTTTCGGTACCACCGTCGAAATCGCCAACGTCGAGACCGACGAAAGCGTCACTTACCACATCGTGGGTGAGGATGAGGCTGACTTCAAACTCGGCAAGATTTCGGTTGGCTCGCCTTTGGCCCGTGCCTTGATCGGCAAGGAAGAGGGCGATGTGGTCGCCGTGAAAACGCCAAGTGGCGTGATCGAGTACGAGATTGTCGAAGTCCGTCACATCTGAAAAAGGGCGCCCGCTACATGCGGGCGCCATGCTTTGGCAACTGACCCAGATGCTTTGGGTCGGCGGTCTTTGGCTGATTCATCTCGGTTTGCAGCCGGCGCTGGGCAAGATTGGCCTGGCGCCGTTGCTGATCGACGAGGTGGCCAGTGCATTTGAAGTGCTGGTGGTGGGTTTTGCCGCCGCATGCGTGATATTTCAGGCTTTGGTGCTGGTACAGGCCGAGGGCCTTGCCAGTCTATGGCGAGATTTTCGCGGGCAGGTGCTGTTGATGGCGTTGTATGCGTGTGCGATGTTTGTCGCAGTGCGTGTCGGCTGGCCGGATGCGCAGCGCTGGCAGGTGTTCAGTTATCTGGTTCTGGGGTTTTCCGGGCTGGTGCTGGTGATGCAGCCGGTGCCGGGATGGAGTGGCAGGGTGCGCCAGGCACACCCGTGACCCTTTTCATCACTTGAAGCGATGAACGTTCGACAGCTGCTTGTTGGCGCTGAAGTTCCTGCGGTAAACCAGTGCCATCTTGCCGATGACCTGTACCAGGTCCGCTTTGCCGACCTTGCACAGTTCTGCGATGTGCGCCAGGCGCGACTCGCGATCAAGGATATTGAGCTTGATCTTTATCAGCTCGTGATCCGCCAAAGCGCGTTCAAGTTCGGCTAACACGCCTTCAGTCAAACCGTTATCAGCCACCGTCAAAACGGGTTTCAGGTGGTGGCCAATGGATTTGTACTGTTTCTTCTGCTCTGGAGTGAGCGGCATAATCTGACCCTTTCGTCTGGATTCTGTAAAATGGCGGCCATTTTACCCGAGGGCTCGTGGATCCGCCCAATTAATCACGACTCTTATTATCGAGGTGCCCAATGGCGCGTTCCAAGACAAGCCTTGGTTGGCTGAAACGACATGTCAACGATCCCTATGTGAAGCAAGCGCAGAAGGATGGCTACCGCTCGCGTGCGAGTTACAAGCTTCTGGAAGTCCAGGAGAAATACAAGCTGATCCGTCCAGGCATGAGCGTTGTCGACCTAGGGGCGGCGCCCGGTGGCTGGTCGCAGGTCACCAGTCGTCTGATCGGCGGTCAGGGACGTTTGATCGCCTCGGACATTCTGGAAATGGACAGCATCCCTGACGTGACCTTTATTCAGGGTGACTTCACCGAGGACGCAGTGCTCGCGCAGATTCTTGAAGCCGTGGGTAATTCGCAGGTGGACCTTGTGATTTCCGATATGGCCCCCAATATGAGTGGTACGCCCGAAGTGGATATGCCGAAGGCCATGTTCCTTTGCGAGCTGGCGCTTGATCTGGCAGAGCGGATACTCAAGCCGGGTGGCAATTTTGTGATCAAGATTTTTCAGGGTGAAGGATTTGATGTTTACCTGAAGGACGCTCGCAAAAAGTTCGACAAGATCCAGATGATCAAGCCGGACTCCTCTCGTGGCAGCTCTCGCGAGCAATACATGCTGGCTTGGGGTTATCGCGGGCGTAGTGAGTAAAACGAGGTTTTTGTGCGGGGTGATAGGTTTTTAGTATTTCGCCCGGCTAGCATTAACGAATATTGTGTAGAAAGTGTTTCACAAAGGGTTACAGACGGCGCCTGCCAGAGCCGTAGGTAATGTAGTAAGTTAGGCCGGTGAATATCATGCGAAGCGCGCGCCAGTAGCGGAGCTTGCTTCAGAGGGTAGTTAATTGAACGATATGGCAAAGAATCTGATCCTGTGGTTGATCATCGCGGCTGTCCTGGTGACGGTGATGAACAACTTCTCCAGCCCTAACGAGCCGCAGACCCTCAACTATTCCGACTTCATCCAGCAGGTCAAGGATGGCAAGGTCGAGCGCGTAGCGGTTGATGGCTATGTAATCACCGGCAAACGCAACGATGGCGACAGCTTCAAGACCATTCGTCCGGCTATTCAGGACAATGGACTGATCGGCGATCTGGTCGACAATCACGTTGTGGTTGAAGGCAAACAGCCTGAGCAGCAAAGTATCTGGACCCAGTTGCTGGTAGCCAGCTTCCCGATCCTGGTGATCATCGCGGTGTTCATGTTCTTCATGCGCCAGATGCAGGGCGGTGCCGGTGGCAAGGGCGGGCCGATGAGCTTTGGCAAGAGCAAGGCACGCCTGCTCTCCGAAGATCAGGTGAAAACTACATTGGCTGACGTTGCCGGTTGCGACGAAGCCAAGGAAGAAGTCGGCGAGCTGGTTGAATTCCTCCGTGATCCGGGCAAGTTCCAGCGCTTGGGCGGTCGTATTCCGCGCGGCGTACTGATGGTCGGTCCTCCGGGTACCGGTAAAACCTTGCTGGCCAAGGCGATTGCCGGCGAAGCCAAGGTTCCGTTCTTCACCATCTCCGGTTCCGACTTCGTTGAAATGTTCGTCGGTGTCGGTGCTAGCCGTGTTCGTGACATGTTCGAGCAGGCCAAGAAGCATGCGCCTTGCATTATCTTCATCGACGAAATCGATGCCGTTGGTCGCCATCGTGGCGCTGGCATGGGTGGCGGTCACGATGAACGTGAGCAGACTCTCAACCAGTTGCTGGTTGAGATGGACGGCTTCGAAATGAACGATGGCATCATTGTTATCGCTGCGACCAACCGTCCAGACGTACTCGACCCTGCATTGCTGCGTCCAGGCCGTTTCGACCGTCAGGTTGTGGTGGGGCTGCCGGATATCCGTGGTCGCGAGCAGATCCTCAAGGTTCACATGCGTAAAGTGCCAATGGGTGACGACGTCGCTCCGGCCGTTATCGCACGTGGTACTCCGGGTTTCTCGGGTGCTGACCTGGCTAACCTGGTCAACGAAGCGTCGCTGTTCGCTGCACGCAGCGGCAAACGCATCGTTGAAATGAAGGAATTCGAACTGGCCAAAGACAAGATCATGATGGGCGCCGAGCGCAAATCGATGGTCATGTCTGAAAAAGAGAAGCAGAACACTGCTTATCATGAAGCTGGCCATGCCATCGTTGGTCGCGTCGTGCCAGAGCATGATCCGGTCTACAAGGTCTCGATCATCCCGCGCGGTCGTGCGCTGGGTGTGACCATGTTCCTGCCAGAAGAAGATCGTTACAGTCTGTCCAAGCGAGCGCTGATCAGTCAGATCTGCTCGCTGTACGGTGGTCGTATCGCTGAAGAAATGACCCTTGGTTTTGACGGTGTAACCACCGGTGCTTCCAACGACATCATGCGTGCCAGTCAGATTGCCCGGAACATGGTCACCAAGTGGGGTCTGTCGGAAAAACTCGGTCCTTTGATGTACGCGGAAGAAGAGGGTGAAGTGTTCCTCGGTCGCGGCGGTGGCGGTCAGGCTGCCAGCTTCTCGGGTGAGACAGCCAAGCTGATTGACTCCGAGGTGCGCAGCATCATTGATCAGTGCTACGGCACGGCCAAGCAGATCCTCACGGATAACCGTGACAAGCTCGATGCCATGGCCGATGCGCTGATGAAGTACGAAACGATCGATGCTGAACAGATCGATGACATCATGGCGGGTCGTACACCTCGCGAGCCTCGTGACTGGTCCGGTGGCACCGGTACGCCGCCACCTCCAGTGGTTCGGGACGAGCGTCCGGAAACCCCGATTGGCGGCCCGGCTGCTGACGTTTAAGGTTTGAAATGACTTCTGTACAGTCCCTGACCCGGTTGCCTTGCGGCAACCGGGTTCTTGATTTGGCCCAGACGCATGTCATGGGTATTCTCAATGTCACCCCTGATTCTTTCTCCGACGGCGGCCAATACAGTCAGCTGGATGCGGCTTTGCGCCACGCCGAAGCCATGGTTGCTGCTGGTGCGACGCTGATTGATGTCGGTGGCGAGTCCACTCGCCCAGGCGCGCGCGCAGTGTCACCGCTCGAAGAGCTTGAGCGTGTGGCGCCGATCGTCGAGCTGATCAATCGCGAGCTGGATGTGATTATTTCGGTGGATACGTCTACACCTGCCGTCATGCGCGAAACTGCGCGGCTAGGTGCCGGGCTGATCAACGACGTGCGTTCGCTACAGCGCGATGGTGCACTGGATGCGGCGGCGGCTACCGGTTTGCCGGTTTGCCTCATGCATATGCTCGGCGAGCCCGGAGATATGCAGGACAATCCGCAGTATCAGGATGTCACGCGTGAAGTCGGCGATTTTCTCACTGAGCGCATGGCGCAATGTGCGGCGGCAGGTATTCCTGCGGAGCGGATCATTCTCGATCCGGGTTTCGGCTTCGCCAAAACCTTGCAGCACAATCTAAGCTTGTTCAAACACATGGAGGCCCTGCATGCGTTGGGCAGGCCTTTGCTGGTGGGTGTTTCTCGAAAGAGCATGATCGGGCAGGCCTTGAATCGTCCTGTCGGTGAGCGGCTGCATGGCGGTCTGGCACTGGCGGCACTGGCATCGGTGAAAGGTGCGCGTATATTGCGCGTCCATGATGTTGCGGAAACGGTAGACGTGGTGCGGATGATCGCGGCCGTGGACTCAGCCGAATAAGAATGTTGGAGCATTTATGAGCAAGAAATACTTTGGTACTGACGGCATTCGTGGTCGAGTCGGTGAATACCCGATTACTCCTGACTTCATGCTCAAGCTCGGCTGGGCGGCCGGCATGGCCTTTCGCAAAATGGGCGCCTGTAAGGTGCTGGTCGGCAAGGACACGCGGATTTCCGGCTATATGTTCGAGTCGGCGCTTGAAGCCGGTCTGACTTCGGCAGGTGCCGATGTGATGCTGCTGGGTCCTATGCCGACACCGGCCATCGCCTATCTGTCGCGCACGTTCCAGGCTGAGGCCGGTATTGTGATCAGTGCTTCGCACAATCCGCATGACGATAACGGCATCAAGTTCTTCTCTGGTAAAGGCACCAAGCTGCCGGATGAGCTGGAACTGATGATCGAAGAGTTGCTCGACACCCCCATGACGGTGGTTGAGTCGAGCAAAATCGGCAAAGTGTCGCGAATCAACGATGCCTCAGGTCGCTACATCGAATTCTGCAAGAGCAGCGTGCCAACCGGCACCAGTTTTTCCGGTCTGAAAATCGTCATCGACTGTGCGCATGGTGCGACCTATAAAGTTGCTCCAAGTGTTTTCCGGGAGTTGGGTGCAGAAGTCGTCGTGTTATCGGCCCAGCCTAACGGTCTGAACATCAATGAGAATTGCGGCTCGACTCATATGGGGCCGCTGCAGGCGGCGGTGCTTGCTGAGCACGCCGATCTGGGGATCGCTTTTGATGGTGATGGCGATCGGGTTTTGATGGTCGACCACACTGGCGCCATCGTTGATGGCGACGAATTGTTGTTCATCATCGCCCGTGACCTCCATGAGCGTGGCAAATTGCAGGGCGGCGTCGTTGGTACCCTGATGAGTAATCTGGGTCTGGAGCTCGCGCTGGCGGAGCTTTCGATTCCATTCATTCGTGCCAATGTCGGCGACCGCTACGTGATCGCCGAGTTGCTTGAGCGCAACTGGCTGGTCGGCGGCGAGAATTCGGGGCATATCGTTTGCTTCAATCACACGACCACCGGTGATGCGATCATTGCGGCCTTGCAGGTATTGATGGCGTTGAAGACCCGTAATGAAGGTTTGGCACTAACGCGTCAGGCATTGCGCAAGTGCCCTCAGGTACTGATCAATGTGCGTTTCGGTGGTGGCGAGAGTCCGCTGGAACACCCAGCTGTCAAGGAAGCGAGTGCGCGTGTCACCCAGGCAATGGCGGGGCGCGGTCGCGTGCTTTTGCGCAAGTCCGGGACAGAGCCGTTGGTGCGCGTAATGGTCGAAGGCGAGGACGAAACCCAGGTTCGCAACTACGCCGAAGAGTTGGCAAAACTGGTAACTGAAGTTTCTGCCTGATACGGCTTGCAAGCCATGATTGTGTTGGGTAACATCTGCGCCCACTTTGACCGACGAGGTACAGCATGCGTCGCCCTATGGTAGCTGGTAACTGGAAGATGCACGGTACCCGCGCCAGCGTCGCTGAGCTGATCAACGGCCTTCGTCATCTGGCCTTGCCAAGCGGTGTTGATGTCGCGGTATTCCCGCCTTGCTTGTATATCAATCAAGTGATTGATGGCTTGAAAGGCAAGTCGATTTCGGTCGGCGCGCAGAATTCTGCGGTGGAATCCATGCAAGGTGCGTTGACCGGTGAAATTGCTCCGAGTCAGTTGGTGGATGCAGGTTGTTCCCTGGTGCTTGTCGGGCACTCCGAACGCCGCCAGATAATGGGTGAGCGAGACGGGATGCTGAATCGCAAGTTCGCAGCGGCGCAGGCATGTGGTTTGATTCCGGTGTTGTGTATAGGGGAAACCCTTGAGCAGCGCGAAGCCGGAAAAACTCTTGAAGTTGTCGGGCGTCAGCTGGGCAGCATCATCGAGGAGCTGGGTGTTGGTGCTTTTGCCAAGGCAGTCATTGCTTACGAGCCGGTCTGGGCCATTGGTACCGGGCTGACTGCAACGCCGCAGCAAGCTCAGGATGTGCATAAAGCCATTCGCGAGCAGTTGGCGGCAGAGAATTCTGAGGTCGCACGAGGTGTGCGGCTTCTATACGGCGGCAGCGTGAAGGCGGCCAATGCGGTCGAACTGTTCGGCATGCCGGATATCGATGGGGGGCTCATTGGTGGAGCTTCCCTGAATGCAGATGAGTTCGGTGCGATTTGTCGCGCCGCGGGAAACTGAAAAAATGCTGGAAACAGTCGTAGTCGTTTTTCATCTGCTGGGTGCATTGGGCGTAGTTGCTCTGGTTTTGCTGCAGCAGGGTAAGGGTGCGGACGCTGGCGCGTCTTTCGGAGCAGGTGCTTCAAATACTGTGTTCGGAAGCCAAGGTTCCTCTACCTTTCTTAGTAAGTTTACTGCTATACTTGCCGCCGGTTTCTTCATAACCAGCTTGGGGTTAGGTTATTTTGCTAAAGAGAAGGCTCATCAGCTGACTCAGGCAGGTCTCCCAAATCCAGCAGTGTTGGAAGTACCTAAGCAACAACAACCGGCTTCTGATGATGTCCCGGTGCTTCAAGAGCAAAAGTCGGCTACCCCAGCGACTGACGTGCCTCCAGCTCAAGAGCAGAAGTAAGAAGGGTTTCAAACGTAGTTTTGCCGAGGTGGTGGAATTGGTAGACACGCAACCTTGAGGTGGTTGTGCCCATAGGGTGTAGGGGTTCGAGTCCCCTTCTCGGTACCAATTAGTCAGGAGAGCCCGCTGTTGCGGGCTTTCTTGCAGGTGGAAGGTTACATTGACCCTATAAGGGATCGGTCGTATACTTCCGCCCCAGCTTTGTCGCGGGGTGGAGCAGTCTGGTAGCTCGTCGGGCTCATAACCCGAAGGTCGTCGGTTCAAATCCGGCCCCCGCAACCAGTTTAAGGAGCCCCTTTTAAGGGGCTTTTTGTTAGCTGGACACTTTCAACGCCGCTGTTCGACGGCGTTTCAAGGATGGGCGTTTAGCCCATTTTTTTATTTTGCAAAGCATGCACATATCATGCACTAGGGGGTTCAGGTGTCGAGCAAGCTAGAAGAGTTGCAGGCCTTGCTGGCCCCGGTGGTCGTGGCCCTGGGCTATGAATGCTGGGGTATCGAGTTTTCGGCTCAGGGTCGTCACTCGATGTTGCGCGTTTATATCGATAAAGAGGGTGGCGTGCTGGTGGACGATTGCGCCATTGTCAGCCGTCAGATCAGCGGTGTACTGGATGTTGAAGATCCAATTTCCGTTGAATACACCCTCGAAGTTTCCTCGCCTGGCATGGAGCGCCCACTGTTCACTCTTGAGCAGTTTGCAAAGTTTGCCGGTGAACAAGTGAAGATCAAGCTGCGCTCGCCTTTCGAAGGGCGACGCAACTTTCAGGGCCTTCTGCGCGGTGTAGAAGAACAGGATGTCGTGGTGCAGGTAGATGACCATGAGTTCCTGTTGCCGATCGATATGATCGACAAGGCCAACATTATTCCCAGTTTTGACTGAGACGCGGATCCCGCGGATCCAATGGCTTGCGAAAGGCGAGGCGTACGATGAGCAAAGAAGTACTGCTGGTTGTTGAGTCGGTATCCAATGAAAAGGGCGTACCGGCAAGCGTAATTTTTGAAGCGCTGGAGCTGGCTCTGGCCACTGCTACCAAAAAGCGTTTTGAAGACGAAGTTGACCTGCGTGTGGAAATTAACCGCCACACCGGGGCATACGAAACCTTCCGTCGCTGGACGGTCGTCGAAGAGAATGATCTCGACGATCCGGCCATCGAAACCTGGCCAACCAAGGTTGCCGAAACGCATCCGGGTGCCAAGGTTGGCGACGTCGTTGAAGAAAAGATCGAATCCATCGAGTTCGGCCGCATCGCTGCACAGACTGCCAAGCAAGTCATCGTGCAGAAAGTTCGCGAAGCCGAGCGCGCTCAAGTGGTCGACGCCTACCGCGAGCGCCTGGGAGAAATCATCTCCGGCACCGTGAAAAAAGTCACCCGCGACAACGTGATCGTCGATCTGGGCAACAACGCTGAAGCGTTGCTGGCCCGTGAAGACATCATTTCTCGCGAAACCTTCCGTGTCGGCGTGCGTCTGCGTGCGCTGCTCAAGGAAATCCGCACCGAGAACCGTGGCCCGCAGCTGATCCTGTCGCGTACCGCGCCGGAAATGCTGATCGAGCTGTTCCGTATCGAAGTGCCGGAAATTGCCGAAGGCCTGATCGAAGTAATGGCAGCGTCCCGTGATCCGGGTTCGCGCGCCAAGATCGCCGTCCGCTCCAAGGACAAACGCATCGACCCGCAGGGCGCTTGCATTGGTATGCGCGGTTCGCGCGTCCAGGCAGTGTCGGGCGAGTTGGGCGGTGAGCGTGTTGATATCGTCCTGTGGGACGACAACCCTGCTCAGTTCGTAATCAACGCCATGTCCCCGGCTGAGGTTGCGGCAATTATCGTTGACGAAGATGCCCATGCAATGGACATCGCCGTTGGCGCAGACAATCTGGCTCAGGCCATCGGTCGCGGTGGTCAGAACGTGCGTCTGGCGAGCCAGTTGACTGGCTGGACCCTGAACGTGATGACCGAATCGGACATCCAGGCTAAGCAGCAAGCAGAAACCGGCGACATCCTGCGCAACTTCATCGACGAGCTGGAAGTCGACGAAGACCTGGCACAGGTGCTGGTAGATGAAGGCTTCACCAGCCTGGAAGAGATTGCCTACGTACCGTTGGAAGAAATGCTCAACATCGACGGCTTTGACGAAGATACCGTCAACGAGCTTCGCGCTCGTGCCAAGGATCGTTTGTTGACCAAAGCCATCGCTACTGAGGAAAAGCTGGCAGACGCCCATCCGGCCGAAGACCTGCTCTCGCTTGAGGGTATGGACAAGGATTTGGCGATGGAACTGGCGGTGCGCGGCGTAATTACCCGCGAAGACCTGGCCGAGCAGTCTATTGACGACCTGCTCGACATCGACGGCATTGACGATGATCGTGCCGGCAAGTTGATCATGGCCGCCCGAGCCCACTGGTTCGAGTAATTAGGCGCGGCCTGAGGAGAGAAGTGCATGACGCAAGTCACGGTGAAACAACTGGCCGATGAGGTCAAAACACCGGTAGAGCGCCTGTTGCAGCAGATGCGTGAGGCAGGTCTGCCGCACACCGCCGCCGAAGAAAATGTGACTGACAGTGAGAAGCAGTCCCTGCTGACTCACTTGAAAAGCAGCCACAAGGCGAAAGTGGAAGAACCACGCAAGATCACGCTGCAGCGTAAAACCACCAGCACCCTGCGTGTTGCTGGCAGCAAAAGCATCAGCGTTGAAGTCCGCAAAAAGAAAGTTTTCGTACAGCGCAGCCCGGAAGAAATCGAAGCCGAGCGCAAGCGTGAACTGGATGAGCGTCGCGCAGTAGAAAATGCTGCCCGTCAGAAGGCTGAAGAAGAAGCCAAGCAACGCGCCGAAGTAGAAGCGCGTAATCAGCCTGCTGCTGCGCAGAACGCTAACAGCGCCCCTGCTGCTGCGCCGGTTGCTGCTGCCGAACCTGTACGCGAAAGCGCACCGGTCGCTGCCGCTGCTCCAGCGCCGTCTGCTGAAGTTCGCAACAAGCAGAACGAACAGCGCCGTCCGGACAAGCCACGTGCTGACGATAACAATCGTCGCAGCGGTGGCGGTGATGGCGAGCGCAAAAACGCTCCGCATCGCGCCTCGGTCAAAGAAAAAGCGCCGGCTCCACGTGTGGCGCCACGCACTACCGACGAAGAAAGCGATGGCTTCCGTCGCGGTGGTCGCGGCAAGGCCAAGCTGAAGAAGCGCAACGCCCACGGTTTCCAGAGCCCAACCGGCCCTGTCGTGCGTGATGTGCAGATCGGCGAGACCATCACTGTTGGCGATCTCGCCAATCAGATGTCGGTCAAGGCTGCTGAAATCATCAAGTTCATGTTCAAACTGGGCACTCCAGCGACCATCAACCAGGTGCTTGATCAGGAAACTGCTCAACTGGTAGCCGAAGAACTGGGCCACAAAGTGACCCTGGTCAGCGACACCGCTCTGGAAGATTCCCTGGCCGAGTCCCTGAAGTTTGAAGGTGAGTCGTTCTCCCGTGCTCCAGTCGTGACCGTAATGGGCCACGTTGACCACGGTAAAACGTCGCTGCTCGACTACATCCGTCGTGCCAAGGTAGCTGCTGGCGAAGCCGGTGGTATTACTCAGCACATCGGTGCATACCACGTTGAAACCGAACGCGGCATGGTCACCTTCCTCGACACCCCGGGTCACGCCGCGTTTACCGCAATGCGTGCTCGTGGTGCCAAGGCGACCGACATCGTGATTCTGGTGGTTGCAGCGGACGACGGCGTGATGCCGCAGACCATTGAAGCTGTTCAGCACGCAGTAGCGGCTGGCGTTCCACTGGTTGTAGCGGTGAACAAAATCGACAAGCCGGGCGCCGATCTCGATCGCATCCGTAGCGAACTGTCGGTTCACGGCGTGACTTCCGAAGAGTGGGGCGGTGATACGCCGTTCGTACCGGTATCGGCGAAAGTCGGTACTGGCGTGGACGAGCTGCTTGAAGCCGTACTGTTGCAAGCTGAAGTTCTCGAACTGAAAGCGACGCCATCGGCTCCTGGCCGTGGTGTTGTGGTTGAATCGCGTCTCGACAAAGGTCGTGGCCCGGTGGCAACCGTTCTGGTTCAAGACGGTACCCTGCGCCAAGGCGACATGGTTCTGGTCGGTTCGAACTATGGCCGCGTTCGCGCCATGCTCGACGAGAACGGCAAGCCAATCAAAGAAGCCGGTCCTTCCATCCCTGTCGAGATCCTCGGCCTGGACGGTACTCCGGACGCTGGCGACGAGATGAGTGTGGTTGCCGACGAGAAGAAAGCCCGTGAAGTGGCTCTGTTCCGTCAAGGCAAGTTCCGCGAAGTCAAACTGGCTCGCGCTCACGCCGGCAAGCTGGAAAACATCTTCGAAAACATGGGTCAGGCCGAGAAGAAGACGCTCAACATCGTCCTCAAATCCGACGTCCGTGGTTCGCTGGAAGCGTTGAACGGTGCCTTGAATGGCCTGGGCAACGACGAAGTACAAGTGCGTGTAGTGGGTGGCGGTGTCGGTGGTATCACCGAGTCCGACGCTAACCTGGCACTGGCTTCGAACGCTGTACTGTTCGGCTTCAACGTGCGTGCCGATGCTGGCGCACGGAAGATTGTCGAGCAGGAAGGTCTGGACATGCGTTACTACAACGTGATCTACGACATCATCGAAGACGTCAAGAAAGCCCTGACCGGCATGCTCGGCAGTGATGTTCGCGAGAACATCCTGGGTGTGGCCGAAGTGCGTGACGTGTTCCGTTCGCCGAAGTTTGGCGCGATCGCTGGCTGCATGGTGATCGAAGGTGTTGTGCACCGTAACCGTCCGATCCGTGTACTGCGTGAAGACATCGTTATCTTCGAAGGCGAGCTGGAATCCCTGCGCCGCTTCAAGGATGACGCTTCCGAAGTACGTGCCGGCATGGAATGCGGTATCGGCGTGAAGAGCTACAACGACGTCAAAGTCGGCGACAAGATCGAAGTCTTCGAGAAGGTTCAGGTTGCTCGCAGCCTCTAACTCGCGCACTTCAGGAGCCGTGATGGTCGGCCGCACTCAAGGGTGTGGCGCATCACAAGGACTCTAAACGCAACGCCCGGTCTGGCATTTGTCAGGCCGGGCGTTTGCCGCTTTCAGACCTTGCGGGTTTCACCGTGGGGCAGTAACAGGTAACAAAATCATGGCAAAAGAATACAGCCGTACCCAACGTATCGGCGATCAGATGCAGCGTGAGCTGGCCCAACTGATCCGTCGCGAAGTCAAAGATCCACGTGTGGGTCTGGTCACCATTACCGCTGTTGAAGTCAGCCGTGACGTCGGTCACGCGAAGATTTTCATCACCGTGATGGGGCAGGACAACGCTGAAGACATCGCGCAAAGCATCAAGGTGCTGAATGCCGCCGCAGGTTTCCTGCGCATGCAACTGGCCCGTGAAATGAAGCTGCGCAGCGTGCCGCAATTGCACTTCCACTACGACGAATCCGTCGTGCGTGGTGCGCACTTGTCGGCCCTGATCGAGCGTGCGGTTGCTGAAGACAATCAGCACCCGGTCGCTGCTGAACCTGAAGACACCAAGGAGTAACTCGGTGGCTCAGGTCAAACGTATCCGTCGTAACGTCAGCGGTATCATCCTGCTCGACAAGCCGTTGGGGTTCACCTCCAACGCTGCGCTGCAGAAGGTTCGCTGGCTGCTCAATGCCGAGAAGGCCGGTCACACCGGTAGCCTCGATCCGCTGGCCACCGGCGTCTTGCCGCTGTGCTTCGGCGAGGCGACCAAGTTCTCGCAATACCTGCTCGATTCCGACAAGGGTTATGAAACCCTGGCGCAACTGGGCAAGACCACCACCACGGCGGATGCCGAAGGTGAGGTTTTGCAGGAGCGCCCGGTGACCGTTGGTCGCGCCGATATCGAAGCGGCCTTGCCGAACTTTCGTGGGCAAATCAGTCAGATACCGCCGATGTACTCGGCGCTCAAGCGTGATGGCCAGCCGCTGTACAAGCTGGCTCGTGCAGGCGAAGTAGTGGAGCGCGAACCGCGTTCTGTTACTATTGCGCGCTTGGAATTGCTGGCCTTCGAAGGCGATACTGCGCGTCTTGCGGTGGACTGCAGCAAGGGCACCTATATTCGCACTCTGGTGGAGGATATCGGTGAGCAACTCGGGTGTGGTGCGTACGTCGCTGAATTGCGCCGTACCCAGGCCGGGCCTTTTACCCTGGCGCAAACGGTTACCCTCGAAGAGCTCGAAGCGGTACATGCCGAAGGCGGCAATGAAGCGGTTGATCGCTTCCTGATGCCATCGGACAGCGGCCTGCTGGACTGGCCGTTGTTGCACTTCTCGGAAGCGAGCGCGTTCTACTGGCTCAACGGCCAGCCGGTACGTGCCCCGGATGCTCCGAAATTCGGCATGGTGCGGGTACAGGATCACAATGGTCGCTTCATCGGTATCGGTGAAGTGAGCGAAGACGGGCGCATCGCGCCACGTCGTTTGATTCGGTCAGAATGACCGGAACCGGCCTGTGTAACAGCAGGTCGGCGAGTGTGGCTGTTAACAGGCACGGTCACGACTCATTTATAGATACAGGGATTTGTCCCTGGCCTGTTGAAGCTGTTTCCCTGAAACAGCTTCCTGATAAAAGGATTGCCTCATGGCTCTCGACGTTCAAGAAAAAGCTCAAATCGTTGCTGACTACCAGCAAGCTGTTGGTGACACTGGTTCGCCAGAAGTGCAAGTTGCACTGCTGACCCACAACATCAACAAGCTGCAAGGTCACTTCAAGGCCAACGGTAAAGATCACCACTCCCGTCGTGGTCTGATCCGCATGGTAAACCAGCGTCGCAAGCTGCTGGACTACCTGAAAGGCAAGGATCTGGGTCGTTATCAGACTCTGATCGGTCGCCTGGGTCTGCGTCGCTAATCAGCGATTGCGCTATGAGGTTGGTTGTCTGCCAGACGTCTGCGGTTTACCGCTGGCGCCTTGCAGGCTCCCAGCCTCAAGTTTTATCTGGATACACGTTTTACCCTGGACAGGCGTTGGGCCGATTCCCGACATTGCCCAAGAATTCGCAAGAAACCGATTCCCCCAAGAGCCACAAAGAAGGTAGGACACCGTGAACCCGGTAATCAAAAAATTCCAGTTCGGTCAGTCGACCGTTACCCTCGAGACTGGCCGTATCGCCCGTCAGGCCTCCGGCGCAGTATTGGTCACCGTTGACGACGACGTCAGCGTATTGGTGACTGTTGTAGGTGCCAAGCAAGCCGATCCGGGCAAGGGCTTCTTCCCTCTGTCCGTTCACTACCAGGAAAAGACTTACGCTGCCGGTAAGATCCCTGGCGGTTTCTTCAAGCGTGAAGGCCGTCCTTCCGAGAAAGAAACCCTGACTTCCCGACTGATCGACCGTCCGATCCGTCCGCTGTTCCCAGAAGGCTTCATGAACGAAGTGCAGGTTGTCTGCACCGTCGTTTCCACCAGCAAGAAGACCGATCCGGACATCGCTGCGATGATCGGTACCTCGGCTGCCCTGGCTATCTCGGGCATCCCGTTCGACGGCCCGATCGGCGCCGCTCGCGTGGCTTTCCACGAAAGCACCGGCTACCTGCTGAACCCGACTTACGAGCAGCAAGCTGCTTCGAGCCTGGACATGGTCGTTGCCGGTACTTCCGACGCCGTACTGATGGTTGAATCGGAAGCCAAAGAGCTGACCGAAGACCAGATGCTGGGCGCGGTACTGTTTGCTCACGACGAATTCCAGGTTGTGATCAACGCGGTTAAAGAATTGGCCGCTGAAGCTGCCAAGCCAACCTGGAACTGGGCTCCTGCTCCAGAAGCCACCGAACTGCTGGGTGCTATCCGTGCCGAGTTCGGCGAAGCGATCTCCCAGGCTTACACCATCACCATCAAGGCCGACCGTTATGCGCGTCTGGGCGAGCTGAAGGATCAGGTGGTTGCCAAGCTGTCCGAAGAAGGTCAGCCTTCGTCCAGCGAAGTCAAAGCCGCTTTCGGCGAAATCGAATACCGCACCGTTCGCGAAAACATCGTCAACGGCAAGCCACGTATCGACGGCCGCGACACCAAGACCGTACGTCCGCTGAACATCGAAGTCGGCGTTCTGCCGAAGACTCACGGTTCGGCGCTGTTCACTCGTGGTGAAACCCAGGCTCTGGTAGTCGCGACGCTGGGCACCGCCCGTGACGCACAGCTGCTGGACACCCTGGAAGGCGAGAAAAAAGACCCGTTCATGCTGCACTACAACTTCCCTCCGTTCTCGGTGGGCGAGTGTGGTCGCATGGGTGGTGCTGGTCGTCGTGAAATCGGTCACGGCCGTCTGGCCCGTCGTTCGGTTTCGGCCATGCTGCCAGCCGCTGACGTGTTCCCGTACACCATCCGTGTGGTTTCGGAAATCACCGAATCCAACGGTTCGAGCTCGATGGCTTCCGTTTGCGGCGCTTCCCTGGCCCTGATGGACGCTGGCGTGCCGATGAAGGCGCCGGTTGCCGGTATCGCCATGGGTCTGGTTAAAGAAGGCGAGAAATTCGCCGTCCTGACCGACATCCTCGGTGACGAAGACCACCTGGGCGACATGGACTTCAAAGTAGCCGGTACCGCCAAAGGCGTTACTGCGCTGCAGATGGACATCAAGATCAAGGGCATCACCGAAGAGATCATGGAAATCGCTCTGGGCCAAGCCCTGGAAGCGCGCCTGAACATCCTCGGTCAGATGAACCAGATCATCGGCCAGTCGCGTACCGAGCTGTCGGCCAACGCACCGACCATGATCGCGATGAAAATCGACACCGACAAAATCCGTGACGTTATCGGTAAAGGTGGCGCGACCATCCGTGCGATCTGCGAAGAAACCAAGGCTTCGATCGACATCGAAGACGACGGTTCGATCAAGATCTTCGGCGAAACCAAGGAAGCGGCTGAAGCAGCACGTCAGCGCGTTCTGGGCATCACCGCTGAAGCCGAGATCGGCAAGATCTACGTCGGCAAGGTTGAGCGCATCGTCGACTTCGGCGCATTCGTCAACATCCTGCCAGGCAAGGACGGTCTGGTGCACATCTCGATGCTGAGCGACGCTCGCGTAGAGAAAGTGACCGACATCCTGAAAGAAGGCCAGGAAGTGGAAGTGCTGGTACTGGACGTGGACAACCGCGGCCGTATCAAGCTGTCGATCAAAGACGTGGCAGCGGCCAAGGCTTCGGGCGTTTAATCACCCCCAGGCTTTAGCGCAATGAAAATGCCCCGCCGTGAAAACGGCGGGGCATTTTTTTGTCTGGCATAAAGATCAAAAGATCGCAGCCTGCGGCAGTTCCTACACAAGTGGTGTGATAACCCGATCGTGTAGGAGCTGCCGCAGGCTGCGATCTTTGCTTTTGTGAAAACCGGTGCTAGGTTTAGCCCACCGCCCGTGTAGCTCAGCCGGTAGAGCAGCGCACTCGTAACGCGAAGGTCGCAGGTTCGATTCCTGTCTCGGGCACCACCGTTTTCCTCACTCGCGCTCATTGCCATGCGGAGTTATGTTCCGCAGGTCAGCTTTTTGTGGGAGAGATGTAAAGACCCGTGTAATTCGTCATGCAAACGTCCTATATTCGGTGCCTGCATGAGCATCGCCCAGCAGTTTTCAGATGATCCCGAATGGTTCCGAAGGCCGGACAATCCGCGTCAGAGAGATCCTTGATGATCCAGATCCATCCTCCATTCTTACGATCAGCGAGAACGCCATGACCGAATTAACTCAAGAGCAACGTCACGAACAGGCGCTGGAAAAGTACATTCTGGACGTACCGGACCTGAAGGAAGAGATCAAGGACCTCAGTCCTGATGATCAGAAAGATCAGATTCAGTGGGCCTTCGAAGACGAGGCTGAAGCCCAGGGCCTGCAGCCGTGGGAACTGACGCTCAAGTACACGAGCACGCCGGAGGAGTTCGAGGCGCAGCGTCTCGTGCTGCACAAAGAGGCGGCCGAAGTGCTGGGTGTCGAGTGGGACGAGTACTGCGAGATGAATAATCTGGTGGTCTGATACAAAAACGCCAGCCTCAACCGGGCTGGCGTTTTTTATTGCGCGCAGTATTCAGAGACTGAGTCGCATCGACAGGTCCACCGCTTTCACATCCTTGGTCATCGCACCGATCGAGATGTAATCCACCCCGGTTTCGGCGATCGGCAGCAGCGTGCTTTCGTTGATGCCTCCGCTGGCTTCCAGTTTCGCCTTGCCGCCGTTCAGGCGCACGGCTTCGCGCATGTCGTCCAGGCTCAACTCATCAAGCATGATGATGTCGGCGCCGGCGGCCAGTGCTTCTTTCAGTTCATCCAGACTTTCCACTTCGACTTCCACCGGTTTGCCCGGCGCAATCTTGTGCGCGGCGGCAATCGCCTGCGGGATGCCACCGCTGGCGGCGATGTGGTTTTCCTTGATCAGGAACGCGTCGTACAGACCGATGCGATGGTTGTGGCAGCCACCGCAGGTCACCGCGTATTTCTGTGCCAATCGCAGGCCCGGCAGAGTCTTGCGGGTGTCGAGCAGTTTGACCTGAGTGGCACCGACGAAGTCGGCCAGGTACTGCGCGCGCGTGGCTACGCCGGAAAGCAACTGCAGAAAATTCAGCGCACTGCGTTCACCGGTCAGCAGCGAACGGGCCGGGCCTTCCAGGTGAAACAACGGCTGATTGGGTTTTACCCGCTCGCCATCGACCACTTGCCAATGCACCGCGACCCGCGGATCGAGCTGACGAAACACGGCATCGACCCAAGCGGTGCCGCAGATGACAGCCGCGTCGCGGGTGATGATGGTGGCTTTGGCCAGGCGTTCGGCCGGGATCAGTTGCGCGGTGATGTCGCCGCTGCCGATGTCTTCGAGCAACGCACGGCGCACGTTGGCTTCGATTTCGGCGGTCAAATCGGCGAGACGTAGATTCGGCATAACGGGCTCCACAAACAAAGTGGTTCGATTATAGGGGCATGGCAGGAGCCAACCCAAGGCGAGAACGCGCGCGTTTGCCTGCATCCGGTCGATTTTGTTTGAGCAAACCGTGCCATGACATGGTCACTGAGAGGGCATAGGGGAAACCCTGACGACTATGGCGTCGGGTACAAGTTATGAAAGATAATCCGCCTTGCATTTGACGTCATGACTTTGACGTCCCTGCGCAGTCGATATTTCTGCCCAAAGAAGAATCACCGTTCCAGGAGGCTTGGATGCACAACGACGGGAAAGTAGTGCCTTTGCACAAGGCTGCTACCGATCAGGCGAATCACTCGCCGCTCGCCCGCCTGCCTGTGATTCTGCTTCAGGTTCGCGACAAGGCTGCCCAGCAACTGCGCCACGGTTTGCAGGAGCTGTTCGATAACGCCGACGACACGCTGTTTGAAATGGCTGATCGGGCGCGCAACGATGTCGAGCAGAACATCTTTTTCGAAGCCATGCGCGACCTGCGTCTGAAGCGCAAAAACATCGAGCGCGGTTTTCTCGAGCAATTCTTCGAAGCCTTCGTCGGTCTGACTCAGTACGATCCCACGCACAACACACTGCCGCACGCCCTCATGTACGACGAGTTCGCTCCGCGTAGCGACGACATGGAACGCAGTGTGGCGGTCGAGACCATGGTCGGTCGCGTACTCAAGCGCGACGGCTTCGCGCTCGATCAACTGACCGCACGCCTCAACGCGCTGCTCGGTAACCCCCTCGACGATCAACATAATCCGCTCGGGCCGGCGATGCTCTGCGAGTTTTTCCTCCAGGCCGGGCGTAATCTGGGCGTGGAAATCAAGGTCAAGCTGATCCTGCTCAAACTGTTTGAGCGTTATGTCTTGGCCGACACCGAACAGCTTTACGCCGAAGCCAATCAATTGTTGCTCGCCACCGGTGTGTTGCCGGAGTTGAAAGCCGCCCCGGCGCGGCGCGCCATTGATCGTGCGATCGCCAGTGTGAACAGCGATGAAAGCGACGATACGCCGCCCGTCGATGAAGGTGTGCAGGAGGTGTTCGCCGCGCTGCAGCAATTGCTCGCGCAGGTGCGTGGCAGTGTTGCCCCGACGCTGGAGCCCAGCGTGGCAGCGCAACCGATTTCCACCCGCGACCTGCTGCGTCTGCTCTCGCACCTGCAACAATACGTGCCGGCGCTGGCAGCGCAGGATGACTTCGATCTGCGCAATCAGCTCGAACAACTGCTGACCCGCGTCAGCGTCAGAAGTGGTAAATCGCGGATCGTCGGCGATGCGGACGAAGACGTGATCAACCTGATCGCCATGGTCTTCGACTGCATCCTTGAAGACCGCACTGTGCCGGATTCGCTCAAGGCCTTGATCGCCCGGCTGCAGATCCCGATGCTCAAGGTCGCGGTGCTCGACAAAAGTTTCTTCAGTCGCAGCACACACCCGGCGCGGCGCCTGCTCAACGAAATCGCCGAGGCGGCGATGGGCTGGGGCGGCTGCGACGGTGAGGCGCGCGACAGCTTGTACCTGCGTATCGAGCAAGTGGTGCAGCGTCTGCTGACTGACTTTGTCGATGATCCGGCAATTTTTTCCGAGTTGCTCGCCGATTTCCTCGCGTTCACCAGCGACGAACGCCGCCGCAGCGAGCTGCTTGAACAGCGCCTGCGTGACGCTGAAGAAGGGCGGGCGAAAACCGAACTGGCCCGGCGCCGGGTCGAACGGGCGTTGAATCACGCGCTGCTGGGCAAAACCCTGCCGCCGTCCGTGGTCACCTTCGTCCACGACGCCTGGAGCAAGGTGTTGCTGCTGACGTGCCTCAAACACGGTGATCAGTCAGCCGAATGGCAGGCCGATGTGCAGACCATGGAGCAACTGATCTGGAGTGTGCAGCGTCATGAAGACGCTGAATCCAGCCTGCGCTTGCTGGCGCTGGTGCCGGGGTTGCTCAAGTCGCTGCGGGATGGCCTGAGCAGTTCGGCGTTCGATCCGTTCGCCACCAGCGAGTTTTTCAGTGAGCTGGAAGCCCTCCATGTGCAGGTGCTGGAGCGTTCCGTTGAGGCGGATCAGGTCGCGCCACTGATCGAGGTGTCGCAGCAAATCGTGTTGCAAACCGCCGACGACAGCAGTCTGGCGATGACATCGGTACGCTTGCCCCATGACGCCGCTGGTCTGCGTCAGGTCGAGCAACTGCGTCTGGGCAGTTGGGTGGCTTTTCAAGAGGACGATGAAAACAGCCTGCGCTGCAAGCTGGCGGCCATCATCGAAGCCACCGGCAAGTATGTATTTGTCGATCGCACCGGCATGAAAGTGCTGGAGCGCGGCCGCATCGCGCTGGCCGTGGAATTCGAACGCGGCGCGGTGCGTGCGCTGGACGACACCTTGCTGTTCGACCGCGCGTTGGAGTCGGTGCTGGGCAATCTGCGGCGACTCAATCGCGGCAAGTGATCGCGCGCCGGGGGCCGATCACGGCATACTGGGCGCCAACACAGTCGGCGTTGAAGGAATCGGTATGCAGTTGGATCCCGCTAGCGGGTGGTGTCACGGGGTGCAGGTCTGCCCATCGCCCAACTTCAATGAACGCCCTGCGGGCGAAATTTCCCTGTTGGTCATCCACAACATCAGCCTGCCGCCGGCGCAGTTCGCCACGGGCAAGGTGCAGGAATTTTTCCAGAATCGTCTGGATGTCACTGAACATCCCTACTTTGCAGGGATCGCCGATCTGCGCGTTTCCGCGCATTTTCTGATCGAACGTGACGGCAAGGTCACCCAGTTTGTCTCCTGTCTTGAACGGGCGTGGCATGCGGGTGTATCGATGTTCGAAGGCCGGGAAACCTGTAACGATTTTTCCGTGGGCATTGAGCTTGAAGGCACCGATGATCTGCCGTTCACCGACGCGCAGTATCAGGCGTTGACGGCGTTGACCCGCCAGTTGCAAAGCGCATTTCCGGCCATCACCGGCGCCCGCATTTGTGGGCACAGCGACATAGCACCCGGGCGTAAGACCGATCCTGGCCCGGCATTCGACTGGGCGCGTTACCGCGCAGCCCTGGCACAAGAGGAAGGACAATGAGTTTTCTGGTGTTACTGCTGGCGCTGTGGATCGAGAAGTTTTCGGCCCTGCGTCATCGGGTTCAACGCGATGGCGGATGGATCCGCGAACTGAACAAACTCGAAACCAGCGCGCGGCTGGCCAAACGGCCCTGGCTGGTGCTGACCATTCTGGTGCTGTTGCCGGTGGCGTTGCTGGCGCTGTTGCTGCTGGTGCTGGAGCCGGTGGCCTACGGTTTGCTGGCGTTGCCGGTGCATTTGCTGGTGGTGATTTACAGCCTGGGGCGCGGTGACTTGCTTGGCGGTCTCGGGCCGTTTCGTGATGCCTGGCGCCGTGAGGATCTGCAAGCCGCGGCGCACGTGGCCAAGCGTGATCTGAATATCTGCGCCGACAGTGGCGAGCAGCTGCTTGAGCGTGTGCAAGGGCATCTGTTGTGGCAGGCCTACCAGAGCTTTTTTGCGGTGATCTTCTGGTATTTCGTGCTCGGTCCGGTGGCGGCACTGGCGTATCGCTTGTTGGCGCTGGCGCAGGAGCACGGCCAGAACCCGGCGCTGGTCGAGCGCGCCGCGCAACTGCGGCATGCCTTCGACTGGCTGCCGGTACGCTTGCTGGCGGCGAGCCTGGCACTGGTCGGCAACTTTGTCGCAGTCAGCCGGGTGATGCTGCATGAACTGCTGAACTGGAACATCAGCGCGGCGCAGCTGATCAACCGGGTCGGTCTGGCGGCGGGGGAGATTCCGCCTCCCGTGGTCGGGCCGGAAGGCATCAACACCCTCGATTGCCTGTGGGAACTGCTGCTGCGTGCGGCGGTGCTGTGGTATGCCGGGTTTGCCTTGTGGACAGTCCTGATCCACTGATTTAAAGAAAGATCAAAAGATCGCAGCCTGCGGCAGCTCCTACAGGGGGATGTGTGTTTCGCGGGCTGCGATGCCGTTAACCTTAAGTTACAAAACCTCCCTTCGATTTGAGCTATACAGAGATGGCGCTCGATAGTGGCTATCTGCTGTCGCCCCGCGCCTGCCAATAAAAACAAGAAAAACCAAGGGAGACTTCCAGTGAAGAGCTTGCTCTATCCCGCCGTCTCGCTGATGAACCGTCTGAGCTTCGGCATGAAGTTCAGCCTGATCAGCGTGCTGTTCCTGGTGCCGATGCTGGTGACCAATTTCTATCTGGTGCGCGATTCCTATCGCGAATTCCAGGGCACCCGAGTCGAGCTGCAAAGCCTTGATCTGCTGGGCAGCAGCCTGGCCCTGCGCCGGGACCTGGAAACCCTCAACAACCTGGTGCAGATCAACGTCACCCTCGGCCAGTCTGGCAAGGCCGGGAATGTCGAGTCGCAGATCACCACCCTCGAACAAGCGGTTCTGACACGCCTGCAAGGGCTGACGGCGATGACCGAGGATCCCGAGCAGATCAAAGTATTCGATGGCAAACGCGATGAAATGATCGCCGCGTTCAAGGCCCAGCAAGCGGAAAACTCGCTGCAGAGCAAAAGCGCGTTGATTGGCAAACTGCTGGCCAGCGCGCAGATTTTCAGCCAGATCATCTCCAGTCAGGCCGGACTGAGCCGCGACAACCAGAGCGATATCCGCCAGCTCAGCGAGCTGGTCACCCTGATCACGCCGAGCGTCACGCAAACCCTCGGTGAAGGCCGGGCCATGGGCTCTTATTCGTTGGGCCAGGGTTTTCTCAACAGTGCTTCGAGCACCCGTTTCGATGAGCTGCTGGTGCAGATCGAAAAACTCCAGGCCGAATACGGTCTGAAGCTGCAGGACGCCCTCGGCTCCAGCAAAGCCGCGCGGGACAACCTCAGCGCGGCGGCCGACAGCAGCAAGGCCTCGCTGAAACAGGCCAGCGAACTGTTCGAAGAGCAGGTGGTGATGGCTGACACGCTCGATGCGCCGTGGCAGGCGTTTTACGATCAAGTCACCGGGCTGATCGACCGGACTTACCAGCTCAACGAAGCCACGCTGAAATTCCTCGATACTCAATTACAGCAGCGTCTGGCGCAGAACCGCACGCACATGGTCTTGCAGGCGGTGGCGCTGTCGGTGGTGTTTGTGCTGATTTTCTATCTCTACGGTGGTTTCTACGCCTCGACCCGCACCACGCTGAAACGCCTCGGAGCGATGATGGACAAGGTCGCGGCGGGCGACATGACGGTCAACTTCAAGGCCAACAGCCGTGATGAATTGGGTGAGTTGGGCGAGGTGTTCAATGGCACGGTGCGCAAGATTCATGACTTGATCGAACGGGTCGGTCAGACCGTCGGCGAGGTCGAGCGCCAGGCCGGGCAGGTCGAGAACGTCTCCGCGCAGAGCAATCAGGCGGTGGCGGGACAGCGTACGCAGATCGAACAAGTGGCGACGGCGATGAATCAGATGTCGGCGACTTCACTGGAGGTGGCACGCAGTGCTGCCGCAGCAGTCAGCAGTGCCCACAGCGTGAATGACGAGACCATCAGCGGTCGTGGCCTGGTCGAGTCGCAGCAGGGCAGCATTGCTGCGCTGGCCAGCGAAATCGACCAGTCGGTGCGGGTGATCAACCAGTTGGCCAGCGACAGCCAGTCGATCAGCCGCGTGCTGGAAGTGATCAAGAGCATCGCCGAACAGACCAACCTGCTGGCGCTCAACGCCGCGATCGAAGCGGCCCGTGCCGGCGAGCAGGGACGTGGTTTTGCCGTGGTCGCCGACGAAGTGCGCACCCTGGCCAAACGCACCCAGCAATCGACCGAAGAGATTGAGCAGATGATCGCCAAGCTGCACGGCGGCGTCGGGGCGGCGGTGAAAGCCATGGGTGTCAGCCATCAGATGGCCAATGGCACCGTCGGGCAATCGGAGAAGGTTCAGCAGGCGCTGGAAAATATCCTCGGGGCTGTGGGAATGATCGTCGATCAGAACCAACAGATCGCCGCTGCCGTTGAGCAGCAAACAGCGGTGGCCCATGACATCGATCAGAACATCGTCGAAATCAACCGCGCCGGCGAGCGCACGGCGCAGGGTGCGCACCAGACCGAAGATGCCAGCCGGGCACTGTCAGCCCAAGTTGTTGAGCTTAAACAACTGATCAGCGCCTTCCGCGTCTGAAACAAGCCGGATCAAAATGTGGGAGCGAGCCTGCTCGCGAATGCAATCTGTCAGTGACATCGCTGTCACCTGACACACCGCCTTCGCGAGCAGGTTTCCTCCCACAAGGTTTTGCGTTTTGTCAGAACCTTTTGTAGTACTTTTTCACTTCCGGCCGTAAGCCCAATCCTGTTTCTCTCCAGACTCTGGCATTTCCCCATCAATGAGCCAGTATCCATACTCAAACTGATCGCGAAGAGGAGGCTGCTCATGTCTGTCGCAACCCTGGGAGTCCAGGGCCGTTGTGCTCATTGTCAGACTACGCTGGCGCTCAAACCCTGGCAGCTCAATGCCATCTCGATCAACGAACCGTTCACCTGCGAGCATTGCCAGAAAACCCTCGAGCTGCGCTGTCCGCAACAGATCAAGCGCTTCAAGTCCCTCGATTCACTGGCGCTGCTGCGCTTCAGTGCTTCGGTGACGGTGTGCACTGCGCTGCTGGTGGCGTTGGTGATGGAATGGGTGGGACTGCTGAGCGTCACCGAACAACTGAACGCGTCACTGATCACGATCTTTGTGTACTTGGTGGTTGTCCGTTACGCGCGCCAGCGTCAGCATCTGACGCTGATTCTGGAGGCCGCCAAGGCGCACGCCGACTGATTACCAGCCGAAAATCTCGCAGCTGTTGGCGGTACTGGCCGTGGCCAGTTGTTGCGGGCTGATATTCATCAGTCGGGCCAGCGCCTCGCAGATCGCCGGCAAATGCGCCGGACTGTTGCGCTGGCCGGGAAACATGACAGGTGCCATGTCCGGCGAATCGGTTTCCAGCACGATCGACTCCAGCGGCAGTTCCGCCAGCACCCGATGCATGCGCAACGCCTGCGGCCAGGTCGGTGCGCCGCCCAGACCCAGTTTGAAACCGAGTTTGATGTACTCCCGTGCTTCTTCACGGCTACCGGCGAAGGCGTGGATGATCCCCGCGCGTTTGAGTTTGAAGCGTTTAAGCGTCGCGATCACCGCCGCGTGGCTGCGTCGCACATGGATCAGCGCCGGCAAATGAAAGTCAGCGGCCAATTGTAGCTGCGCCTCGAACAGCGCCTGTTGCCGCTCGCGGTCCAGGGTTTCGATGAAGTAATCCAGACCGATCTCGCCCACCGCACACAACTGTCGATGACCATGCAGCTGGGTCAGCCAATCACCGAGTGCCGACAAATCTTCGGGACGATGCTGATCGAGATACACCGGGTGCAGACCGAACGCCGCGTACAGGTCCGCATCGCTCTGCACCAGATCCCACACCCGTTGCCAATTACCCTGGTAAACGCCCAACACCACCATCCGCCGCACCCCGAGGGCGCGGCTTTCGGTAAGCAACGCCGAACGATCGGCGTCGAAGTCGGGGAAGTCGAGGTGGGTGTGGCTGTCGATCAGCTCCACGGCTCAGTCTCGGTGAATACGCTGCTTGAAGGTCCGCGCAATGGCCTGCACGCCGGGCTTGTATTGCGACTGTTCGACGGCGGCCAGCGCCAGTTCCAGCGCCTTGTCGGCGATCAACTGGTGCTGCTGGGCCATGGCGTTGACCGGCAGCGGCAGGAAATCCAGCAACTGCGTATCACCGAAGGTGCCAAGGCGCAGTGGGCGCGACTTCAGCGGGAAGTCATGCAGCGCATCGAACACGCCTTGCAACAGTACGTAGGAAGTCGTCACCAATGCGTCGGGCAAATGCCCAAGACGTTGCAGGAGTTCTTCCATCAATTGCTTGCCGCATTCGCGGCTGAAAGATTCCGCATGCTCGACCAGCACTTCGCCTTTGAAGTCGACCAGCGCCTGTTTGAAACCGGCGGCACGTTCCTGGCTGATGCTCAGTTCCGGGCGCGCGCCGAGCAGCACAATCTGCTTCAGTTGCGGATCGAGCAGGCTCTGGGTCAGGTGCAGGCTGGCCTCACGGTCGTCACTGATCACCGAGCAGAAATGCTCGGGTTCCATGACCCGGTCAATGGCGATGATTGGCAGCCCTTTGGCCTGCAACTGCCGATAGCTGTCATCACCGGCTGGCAGGCAACTGGCGACGATCAGCGCATCACAGCGACGCGCGCGGAACAGTTGCAGTAACTGGCGCTCGCTGTCGGGCGCATCGTCGGAGCTGGCGATCAGCAACTGATAACCGCGCGCCCGCGCACCTTGTTCGAGCAGTTTGGCGATCCGCGCGTAACTGGGGTTTTCCAGATCCGGCAGAATAAAGCCCAGCGTGCGCGTATGCCGACTGCGCAGCCCGGCCGCTTGAGGGTTTGGCGTGAAGCCGTGCAGATCGACCACCGCCCGCACCCGCTCGACGGTCGCGGTGCTGATGCGTTGCTGTTCGGCCTTGCCGTTGATGACGTAGCTGGCGGTGGTCACGGACACTCCGGCCAACCGCGCGATATCACTGAGTTTCAACCCGGGATTTCCTTGTTTTTGCGAGCTTGCCGCAACATTTTCGCCAATCCTACCCGATTAGGGCAGGCGACTATTGTCGCAACGCATCCGACAAGTTGGACTTCAAGGATGGGACATTATCGAGTAACGTGCCGATCAATCTAGATTAAACGTTTCAGCAAGCGTATTTTCTACGTTTTAGACGTCTTTGGCCGGTTCTGCCGTGAAACCGCCAAAACTGCCGCTGAAAAGCAAAGCGGTAAAGCGCCTAAGCTGCAAACCATTCAAAACAATACCTGGCACTCATAAAGCGCCAAAAAGGAGATCGCATGCTCGAGCTCACTATAGAGCAGATATCCATGGGCCAATCGGCCGTGGATAAACCCGCTGCCCTGCAACTGCTGGCCAATCACCTGGTGGCCGATGGTCTGGTCGCCGACGGCTACCTCGCCGGCTTGCAGGCCCGCGAGGCCCAGGGCTCGACCTTTCTCGGTCAAGGTATTGCCATTCCTCACGGCACCCCGGAAACCCGCGATCAGGTGTTCGCCACAGGCGTGCGCCTGATGCAGTTCCCGGAAGGCGTGGATTGGGGCGATGGCCAGATCGTTTATCTGGCGATTGGCATCGCCGCCAAATCCGACGAACACCTGCGCCTGCTGCAACTGCTGACCCGCGCCCTTGGCGAGACCGATCTGGGCCAGGCTTTGCGTCGTGCCAGTTCGCCTGAAGCGCTGCTGAAACTGCTGCAAGGCGCGCCGCAGGAGCTGGCGCTGGATGCGCAGATGATCGGCCTCGGCGTCTCGGCCGATGATTTCGAAGAGCTGGTCTGGCGTGGCGCGCGCCTGCTGCGTCAGGCCGATTGTGTGAGCAACGGTTTCTCGGCGGTGCTGCAACAGGTCGAAGCGCTGCCGTTGGGCGACGGGTTGTGGTGGTTGCACAGCGAGCAGACCGTGAAGCGTCCGGGGCTGGCGTTCGTGACGCCGGACAAACCGATGCGCTACCTCGGCAAGCCGCTCAGCGGTCTGTTTTGTCTGGCCAGCCTTGGCGAAGCGCACCAAGCGCTGCTCGAACGTTTGTGTGCGTTGCTGATCGAAGGTCGCGGCCATGAATTGGGCCGCGCCACCAGCAGTCGCAAAGTCCTCGAAGTGCTCGGCGGTGAGTTGCCCGCCGACTGGCCAAGCGCACGCATTGCCCTGGCCAACGCCCATGGTTTGCACGCGCGCCCGGCGAAGATCCTTGCGCAACTGGCGAAGAGTTTTGATGGCGAGATTCGCGTGCGCATTGTCGATGGTCAGGACAGCGCCGTGTCGGTGAAGAGCTTGAGCAAACTGCTCAGCCTCGGCGCCCGTCGCGGTCAGGTGCTGGAGTTGATCGCCGAGCCGAGCATTGCCGCTGATGCCTTGCCGGCCTTGCTCGCTGCTATCGAAGAAGGCCTTGGCGAAGAAGTCGAGCCGCTGCCCGCCGTCAGTCAGCAACGCGAAGTCATCGCCGACATCGCCGAAGTACTGATCGCTCCGGCGTCCGGCGCTCAGTTGCAAGCAATCCCGGCAGCCCCGGGCATTGCCATCGGGCCTGCGCATATTCAAGTGCAACAAAGCATCGATTATCCGTTGCGGGGCGAGTCCGCCGCCGTCGAGCGCGAACGCCTCAAACAATCGCTCAGCGAAGTACGCAGCGATATCCAGGGCTTGATCGAACGCAGCAAAGCCAAAGCCATCCGCGAAATCTTCATCACCCACCAGGAAATGCTCGACGACCCGGAACTCACCGACGAAGTCGACACCCGCCTCAAGCAGGGCGAAAGCGCTGAAGCGGCGTGGATGGCGGTGATCGAAGCCGCGGCGAAACAACAGGAATCGCTGCAGGATGCCTTGCTTGCCGAGCGCGCGGCGGACCTGCGAGACGTCGGTCGTCGCGTGTTGGCACAACTGTGTGGCGTGCAGACGCCGAGCGAACCTGAACAGCCGTACATTCTGGTGATGGACGAGGTCGGCCCGTCCGACGTCGCGCGGCTGGACCCGGCACGTGTCGCGGGGATTCTTACCGCTCGCGGCGGCGCCACCGCGCACAGTGCAATCGTTGCGCGCGCCCTCGGGATTCCGGCGCTGGTCGGCGCTGGCGCGGCAGTGTTGCTGCTCAAACCGGGCACACCGTTGCTGCTCGACGGTCAACGCGGTCGTCTGCACGTCGACGCCGATGCCGCGACCCTGCAACGCGCTACCGAAGAACGCGACAGCCGCGAACAACGCCTGAAGATTGCCGCCGAACAACGCCATCAACCGGCACACACCACCGATGGCCACGCCGTCGAAGTGTTCGCTAACATCGGCGAAAGCGCGGGCGTGATCAGCGCAGTGGAGCAGGGCGCCGAAGGCATCGGTCTGCTGCGTACCGAACTGATTTTCATGGCCCATCCGCAAGCGCCGGATGAGGCCACGCAAGAAGCCGAATACCGCCGCGTGCTCGATGGCCTCGCCGGTCGTCCGCTGGTGGTGCGCACGCTCGATGTCGGCGGCGACAAACCGCTGCCGTATTGGCCGATCGCCAAGGAAGAAAATCCGTTCCTCGGCGTGCGCGGCATTCGCCTGACCTTGCAGCGTCCGCAGATCATGGAAGCGCAATTGCGCGCCTTGCTGCGCTCGGCCGACAACCGTCCGCTGCGGATCATGTTCCCCATGGTCGGCAGCGTCGAAGAGTGGCGTCAGGCCCGCGACATGACTGAACGTCTACGCCTGGAAATCCCGGTTGCCGATCTGCAACTGGGGATCATGATCGAAGTGCCGTCCGCCGCTTTGCTCGCGCCGGTGCTGGCCAAGGAAGTCGACTTCTTCAGCGTCGGCACCAACGACCTGACCCAGTACACGCTGGCCATCGACCGTGGTCACCCGACGCTGTCGGCGCAGGCTGACGGTTTGCACCCGGCGGTGCTGCAACTGATCGACATCACCGTGCGCGCGGCCCACGCCCATGGCAAATGGGTCGGTGTCTGCGGCGAGCTGGCAGCGGACCCGCTGGCCGTGCCGGTGTTGGTTGGCCTCGGCGTCGATGAACTCAGCGTGTCCGGACGCAGCATTGCCGAAGTGAAAGCGCGCATCCGCGAACTCAGCCTGACCCAGGCGCAAACCCTTGCTCAACACGCCCTGGCCGTGGGCAGCGCCAACGAAGTGCGTGCATTAGTGGAGGCCCTGTAATGGCCAAGATTCTTACCCTGACCCTCAACCCGGCGCTCGACCTCACTGTCGAACTGCCACGCCTGGAGGCCGGTGAGGTCAATCGCAGCGATGAGATGCACACCCACGCCGCTGGCAAAGGCGTGAACGTTGCGCAAGTGCTGGCCGACCTCGGCCATCAACTGACGGTCAGTGGTTTTCTCGGCGAAGACAATCTGCAAGCGTTCGAAACCCTGTTCGCCAAGCGCGGTTTTGTCGACGCGTTTATCCGTGTGCCGGGCGAGACGCGCAGCAACATCAAGGTCGCCGAACAGGATGGCCGCATCACCGACATCAACGGCCCGGGGCCGGTGGTCGACGCCGCCGCGCAGCAGGCGTTGCTCGATCGACTGGTGCAGATCGCACCGGGGCACGACGCAGTTGTAGTCGCCGGCAGTTTGCCGCGCGGGGTCACGGCGCAGTGGTTGCGTGAACTGATCGAACGGCTCAATCAACTTGGCCTGAAAGTCGCTCTCGACAGCAGCGGCGCAGCATTGCGCGAAGCGTTGAAAGCCAGTCCATGGCTGATCAAACCGAACACTGAAGAACTCGCCGATGCGCTCAGTTGCGACGTGGTTTCCCACGCGGCGGAAGCGCAAGCAGCGGCGCGTTTGCATGCCCAAGGCATCGAGCACGTGGTGATCTCCCACGGTGCTGATGGCGTGAACTGGTTCAGCGTCGGCTCGGCACTGCATGCCACACCGCCCAAGGTCAGCGTCGCCAGCACGGTCGGTGCGGGTGATTCGTTGCTGGCCGGCATGCTTCACGGTCTGCTCAGCGCCGACACGCCTGAACAAACCCTGCGCACGGCTACTGCGATCGCGGCGATGGCGGTGACCCAGATCGGTTTCGGCATCAACGATGCTGCGCAACTGGCGCAGCTCGAACAGGGCGTGCGCGTGCGTCCCCTGACAGAACAATAAGAGGGTTTGTCATGAAATTAGCCATTGTTACGGCTTGCCCGAACGGCATGGTCACCAGTGTGCTGTGCGCGCGTCTGCTCGATGCGGCAGCACAGCGTCAGGGCTGGAGCACCAGCGTTGAAGTGGTCGATGCAGCGCACCCTGAGCGCGAGTTGTCGGCGGCGACCATTGCGGCGGCCGAGTGGGTGTTGCTGGTCGCCACCGGCGCGGTGGACATGAGCCGCTTTGTCGGCAAACGGGTCTTCCAGATCGCGCCGGCGCAGGCGCTGCAAGATGTCGAAGCGGTGCTGCGTCGGGGTGCTGAAGAGGCTGAAGTTTACGTCGCCAGCGCGGCTGCACCGGTCGCTGATGCGCCACGTGCACCGCGCATCGTCGCGATTACCGCCTGCCCAACCGGTGTCGCCCACACCTTCATGGCCGCCGAAGCCTTGCAGCAAACCGCCAAGCGCCTGGGCTATGAACTGCAGGTCGAAACTCAAGGCTCGGTGGGCGCGAAAACCCCGTTGAGCGCAGCGGCGATTGCCGAAGCCGACGTGGTATTGCTGGCGGCGGATATCGAAGTCGCCACCGAGCGTTTCGCCGGCAAGAAAATTTATCGCTGCGGTACCGGGATTGCCTTGAAACAGTCCGAGGCCACGCTGAAAAAAGCGCTGGCCGAAGGCGCTGTGGAAAGCGCAGCGAGCGACGGCAAGGCACCGGCCAAGCAAGAGAAGACCGGCGTCTATAAGCACCTGCTGACCGGCGTGTCGTTCATGCTGCCGATGGTGGTGGCCGGCGGGTTGATGATCGCGCTGTCCTTTATGTTCGGCATCACAGCGTTCAAGGAAGAAGGCACGCTGGCTGCTGCACTGATGCAGATCGGCGGCGAGACCGCGTTCAAGTTGATGGTGCCGCTGCTGGCGGGTTACATCGCCTATTCGATCGCCGACCGGCCGGGCCTGGCGCCGGGGATGATTGGTGGTTTGCTGGCGAGCACCTTGGGCGCTGGTTTTATCGGCGGCATCGTCGCCGGTTTTATCGCCGGTTATGCGGCGAAAGCGATCAGCCGTTATGTTGCTTTGCCGCAAAGTCTTGAAGCGCTGAAACCGATTCTGATCATCCCGTTGTTCGCCAGCCTGTTTACCGGTCTGGTGATGATCTACGTGGTCGGCAAACCGGTTGCCGGCATGCTTGGGGCGCTCACGCATTTCCTCGACAGCATGGGCACCACCAACGCGATTCTGCTTGGCGTGCTGCTCGGCGGCATGATGTGCGTCGACCTCGGCGGGCCGATCAACAAAGCGGCGTATGCGTTTTCGGTCGGGCTGCTGGCTTCGCAGAGTTATGCGCCGATGGCTGCGACCATGGCGGCGGGCATGGTGCCGCCGATAGGCCTGGGTATCGCTACGTTTATTGCGCGGCGCAAGTTTGCCCAGACCGAGCGCGAGGCGGGGAAAGCGGCGTTGGTGCTGGGTTTGTGCTTTATTTCCGAAGGGGCGATTCCGTTTGCCGCGAAAGACCCGTTGCGGGTGATCCCGGCGAGCATCGCCGGCGGTGCGCTGACCGGTGCGTTGTCGATGTACTTCGGCTGCAAACTGATGGCGCCGCACGGTGGCTTGTTTGTGCTGGCGATTCCGAATGCGATCAATCATGCGTTGCTGTATTTGCTGGCGATTGTCGCGGGGAGTCTGTTGACCGCCGTGGTCTATGCGACGGTCAAACGCCCGGAAGCCGTCGAGCTGGCGCTGGAGCCGGCGAAGGCTTAACTGGCTCCACAAAACCCTGTGGGAGCGAGCTTGCTCGCGAAAACGGTGTGTCAGCGAATAAGATTTCGACTAATAGGACGCATTCGCGAGCAAGCTCGCTCCCACATTGGTTGTGTGGTGTGTCTGGTGTCATGGCGAGTTCATATAGGCGTGCTTAAGTTTTCCTTTTTTCAGGGAGAACACCATGAGCGATTTCAACCCCGGTCGCCGGCGTGTCATGCAAGTCGTCGGTGCTGGATTGCTGATGCCAGGCCTGGCGCCGGCGGTGATTGCCTCGGTCAAGGATCGGCCGCAACTGACCGATGGCGTGCAGTCCGGCGACCTGCAAGGCGACCGCGCGATGATCTGGAGCCGCAGCGATCGTCCCGCGCATATGGTGGTCGAGTGGGACACCCGCAGCCAGTTTCGCAACCCACGCCGATTGGTCTCGGCGCTCGCCGATGCCCGCAGCGATTTCACTGCCCGCGTTGAACTCAGCGGGTTGCCCGCCGATCAGGCGATTTTCTATCGCGTGTACTTCAAGGACGCCCGCACCGGCGTCGCCAGCGAACCGTGGCTGGGCCATTTGCGCAGCGCACCAACGGCGCGGCGCAATATTCGTTTCGTCTGGAGCGGCGACACCGTCGGCCAGGGCTTTGGCATCAACCCGGACATCGGTGGCATGCGCATCTACGAGGCCATGCGTCTGCGCCTGCCGGACTTCTTTATCCACAGCGGCGACACGATCTACGCCGACGGCCCGGTGCCCGCTCAGCTCACCACTGAAGGCGGGCGAATCTGGCGCAACCTCACCACCGAAGCCAAGAGCAAAGTCGCGCAGACCCTCGACGATTATCGTGGCAACTACCGCTACAACCTGATGGACGAAAACATCCGCCGCTTCAACGCCGAGGTGCCGCAGATCTGGCAGTGGGACGACCACGAAGTGGTCAACAACTGGTCGCCGGGCAAACAGCTCGACGAGCGCTATCAGGAGAAAGATATCCACACCCTGGTCGGCCGTGCACGCAAGGCGTGGCTGGAATATTCACCGATGCGTTTGCAGGCTGCCGACGGGGGCGGGCGGATTTATCGCAAGCTCAGTTATGGGCCGATGCTCGATGTGTTTGTGCTCGACATGCGCAGTTATCGGGGCGCCAATGACGACAACCTCGGCGCGGCAAAACCGTTCCTGGGGCGTGAGCAGTTGGACTGGCTCAAGCGCGGTTTGAAGAAATCCAAAGCCCAGTGGAAGGTGATTGCCGCCGACATGCCGATTGGTCTGGGCGTGCCTGATGGTGAGGTCAGTCCGGGTGTCGCGCGCTGGGAGGCGGTGGCCAATGGTGATCCGGGGCCGGCGCAGGGCCGCGAGTTGGAAGTCGCCGAATTGCTCGGTTTCCTGCGTGCGCAACAGGTGCGCAATTTTGTCTTTCTGACGGCGGATGTGCATTACTGCGCGGCGCATCACTATCACCCGGATCGCGCGGCGTTTCAGGATTTTGAACCGTTCTGGGAGTTTGTCGCGGGCCCGCTGAATGCCGGGAGTTTCGGGCCTAATCCGCTGGATAAAACCTTTGGCCCGGAGGTGGTGTTCGAGAAGGCGCCGCCGGCGCAGAACGCATCGCCGTTTGCCGGGTTTCAGTTTTTTGGCGAGGTGAATATTGAAGGGGGGAGTGGGGAGATGAGTGTGGTGTTGCGGGATTTGAATGGGGTGGCGGTTTTTGAGAAAAAATTGCAGCCGGTTTGAAGATCAAGAGCGACCCTCATCGGAACGCCGCCCGCCCAGCCCTCTCCCCGAGGGAGAGGGGGCCGACCGAGTTGTCTTGCGTCATACATCGACCTGAAAGACCGAGTTGATTATGAGATCAGGTACAAAACCCTCTCTCGATTCTGGATTCGGTGAAGCACGTTCAGGTCGGCGTATTGCGTGAATCGCCCCCAATCAGTCCCCTCTCCCTTTGGGAGAGGGCTAGGGTGAGGGTCTTTTAATAGACATCACGTCGATAACGGCCCTGCTCAATCAGGCGTTCGACTTCGTCGGCACCGAGAATGTCGTTAAGCGCTTGATCAACCCCCGAAGCCATCCCCTGAAGGCTGCCACAGATATAGATAACCGCCCCGTCCGCCAGCCATTTCTTCAACTCGCCAGTCGATTCACGCAAGCGATCCTGCACGTAAATCTTCTCGGCCTGATCCCGCGAAAACGCTAGATCCAGCCGCTCCAGATCACCATTGATCAACCACTCCTCCAGCTCCGCGCGACAGAGGAAATCGTGCTCACGATTGCGCTCGCCAAACAGCAACCACTGACGCTGCTGACCCTCGGCAATCCGTGCCTTGAGCAAACTGCGCAGCCCGGCCAGGCCTGTGCCGTTACCCAGCAGAATCATCGGCAGCGGTTCGTTCGGCAGATGGAAACCACTGTTGCGGCGCACGCGCAAACTGATGCTGCCGCCCACTGGCGCGTGCTCGGTCAGCCAGCCAGAACCGATGCCAAGGGTGCCATCGGCATGCTGTTCCTGGCGCACGATCAACTCCAGCACACCATCGGCGGCAATCGAGGCGATCGAGTATTCGCGCATGGCCAGCGGCACCATCGCATCGACCAGTGATTGCGCGTGCAGGCCGACCAGATGGGCGCGATGCTCGGGCAATTGGCGCGAGGCCAGCGCCACTTCCAGCGGCTCGTCGAGTCCGTTGATTTTTACCGTGGTTTCACCACGAATGCCGAGGCCGTCGAGGAAGTGTTCGATGGCCCACGGGCAGTTGCGCGGCAGTATTTCGACCAGGTCGCCGGCCAGCCAACTGCTGGTGTTCGGTGCGCTCAGTCCCAACAGATAAACCGGTGCACCGCTGCTGTCCGGGTTCATCAATTCGCGGCGGGTCAGCGTCCAGTTGTCGTAGCTTGGCGCTTGCCAGGTATCGACCGGCGCTTTTCCGGTGAGCAGACCGAGTTGGGTTTGCCAGTGGCGCAGCGCGTATGGATCGCCACTGTCGACTTCCACGGGCGCGAACAGGGTCTTGCCGCCGTGTTCGCTCAGCCACTGATGCAGGCGCTTGGCGAAGCCGCAGAAGTGCTGATACTGACGATCACCAAGACCGAGCACCGAGTAATTCAAACTGTCGAGCGTTGCAGCCTTGCTCAACACTTTGCGCTCAAAACCGCGCGCGCTGTCCGGAGCTTCGCCGTCGCCGAAGGTGCTCACGACAAACAATGCATTGTTCGAATCACGCAGATCCTGCTCGCTGACATTGGCCAGCGGCTGCACCTTCACCGGCAACCCGGCGGCCTGCAATTGCCCGGCGGTCTGCCACGCCAGTTGTTCGGCAAAACCACTCTGGCTGGCGAAACCGATCAGCCACGCCGAGGCATTGCCAGTCGGTTGTTCGAGGCCTTTTCGCGCATCCTTGATCTGCTTTTTCTTGCGCCGACGATCGAGGTACAGCAGCCAGCCGGTGATGAAGAACAGCGGCATGCACACTGCCGCGAGGGTAATGATGATCCGCCCGACCAAGCCGAAATAGCTGCCGACGTGCAGCGCATAAATGCTGGTCAGCAGTTGCGCCTTGAAGCTCTTGTCGGCGTAGCGGTCGACGCGTTTGACCACGCCGGTGGCCGGGTCGAGGGTGATCTGATTCAGTGCGCGATCATGCGGCGAGCTGTCGAGCAGATAGAACACGGTGGCCGGTTGACCAGCGACGGCCGGCATGCGGATGTTGTACGCGGCCAGACCTGGGCCAGCAGCGCTGTAAATGCTGCTCCACATCGCCGCGTAATCGGCGGTCGGTGCCGGGCCTTCCGGCGCTGGGCCGCGACCACCGCGCACGCGCTCGTTTTGTGGTGCGTCGGAAAGCAGCTTGGTCAGGCCTTTGTTGTACCACTCGTACGACCACGACAACCCGGTCAGTGCCAGCAGCAGATACACCAGCAGGCACCAGGTGCCGGCCACCGAGTGCAGATCCCAGTTGAACGCGCGGCCCTTTTTCTTCCAGTCGAGGGTCAGCCATATGCGCCAGCTGTTCCACTGCCGTGGCCAGCGCAGATACAAACCAGAGAGGCAGAAAAACAACAGGATCAATGTGCAGGCGCCGGTGATGTTGCGGCCGGTGTCGCCCATGGCGAGGAAGCGGTGCAGTTGCAGCATCAGGCCGAAGAAATCCTGGCCGACCGCGTCGCCCATGAACTCGGCGGTGTACGGATCGAAGTAGCGCATCTCACCGCGACGTTCACCCTTGGGCGGGGTGAAGAAGACTTTCGCCGCGCTGCCACTGTCGGTCTCGACCCAGAGCATCGAGACCTTTTTGCCGGATGTGGCTTCGATGCGCTCTACCAGTTCGACAGGCGGCAGCACGCCGGCGACTTGCTTTTCCACTTGCAGAACGGAGGGATTCAGCGCCCGCAGGATTTCGTCCTGAAACGAATAGGCCGCGCCGGTGATGCCCATCAACGCCAGCACCAGGCCTGCGGTGATGCCAAAAAACCAGTGCAACTGGAACAGGGTTTTCTTCAACACGTCACTCGCCGTCCGTTCGAAAATTGTCTTCACGGCGCGCATTATGCCGTGGGTTATCGAGAAGCGTTCTTTCTTACGCACAAAAGCCCCGTTCAATTGAATGAACGGGGCCAAGCCTGTTGATCACATCACCAGTGGGAGCGAGCTTGCTCGCGAATGCAATCTGTCAGTGACATGAAGGCTGACTGACCCACCGCTTTCGCGAGCAAGCTCGCTCCCACAGGTTTCACAGGTTCCACCGTGTTTAGAAGTGGAAATTGGTGCTCAACAGTGCCGTACGGCCCGCCGCCTGGTTGGCGAAGTGGGTCGAAAAGGCTTTGTCGTAATAGGTTTCGTTGGTCAGGTTCTGCACGTTGAGTTGCAGGTCGACGTTCTTGGTCAGCTTGTACGCGGCCATCGCGTCGTAGCGAACATACGAGTCAACCATGGTGGTGTTGGCCACGCTGCCGTACACGTCGTCGACGTAGAACGCACCGCCACCGAGGGTCAGCTTCGGCGTGACCTGGTAAGTGGTCCACAGGCTGGCACTGTTTTTCGGCGTGTTCGGCAGTTCGTTGCCATCGTTGGCCTTGCCCAGCGGGCCGCCGTCGATTTGTTCGCTGTCCATGAAGGCGTAACCGGCGAACACTTGCCACTTGTCGGTGATCTTGCCGCTGGCCGACAGTTCGATACCTTGCACGCGGGTCTTGCCGGCGTTTTCGTACGAGGTGGTGTCGACTTGCACACGAGCGTTTTCTTTCTCGGTGCGGAAGATATCCGCAGTCAGCGACAGGCGATCGTTGAGCAGATCCCACTTGGTGCCGATTTCGTAGTTCTTGGTGGTTTCCGGTTCCAGGTCGCTGCTCAGCAGGTTGCCGCTGCGATCCGGGGTGCCGCCCAGCGGGTTGCCTTCCTGACCTTCGCCCAAGGTGTTGCCCGGTGGCGTGGCCGAGGTGGCGTAGGAGGCGTAGATGCTGCCGTTTTCCGCAGGCTTGTAGACGACGCCGAACTGACCGGTGACGAACTCGCTGGTGTCATCGCCCTTGGACGTGGTGGTGCCAGCGGCGTTGTAGCTCTTGTAGTCGGTATCGAAGTGGTCGTAACGCAGCCCCATGTTCACCAGCCACTGCTCGTTCAACTCCAGGGTGTCGAACACGTACAGCGCGTAAGTGTTGGCCTGTGTGTCGGTGCCGGCGTAGTTGCGCGAGATCGCGCCGTTCCACGGATCGTTCGGGTTCGGGTTCGACAGCGAGGTGCAGTTGTAGCCGCTCGACGCGCCGACCATCGATGGGGTGCAGTTGGTGCTGGAGTTACCCGGTGAACCTGGTGTGGTGTCGACGTTGACGTTGTACGAAGACTTCTGACTTTCCTCACGGGTGTATTCAACGCCGGTGGAGAAGCTGTTCTTGAAGCCAGCAACGTAGAAATTGCCGAACAGGTCAGTCTGGTTGGTGGTGGTTTCGGTGTTGCTCACCCGAGTGTTCGCACGACGCCAGACCGTTCCGTTGTTGACGTTGCCCTTGCTGTCGTCCGGTTGGGTGAGGATGTAATCCTGCATGCTGGTGCCGTGACGCAGGGTGTTCTTGATGGTCAGCGAGTCGCTCAGGTCGTGCTCGATGGCGAAGGTCGCGGTGTCGGTGCGGCCCTTGCGGAAGTCGCGATCCAGACCGTAGAAATTGCTGTGGTCACCGCCGGCGTAAGGCTTGTCCGGATTGGACTTGGTGCGTGCAGCGGAGCCGCCGGCCGGAATGGTGTACGGCACGCCCGAATCCGGTGTGTCGTTGCTTTCGAGATGGTAGTAGTCGAGGTTGACGCGGGTGTCGGTACCCAGGCCAAACGCCAGGGACGGAGCGATACCCCAGCGGTCGTAGTCGACTTTGTCGCGACCGGCGACATTGCTCTCGTGGCTCATCAGGTTCAGACGGCCAGCGGCGGTGTCGCTGAACTGATAGTTGCCGTCGAGGGTGTAACGCTGGGTCTGGTCGGAACCCCAGGTGAAACCACCGTCGAACGAGTTGCCCAAGTGGGCTTTTTTGCTCACCAGGTTGATGCTGCCGCCTGCCGCGCCGCGACCGCCAATGGCGGAGTTCGGGCCCTTGCTGACTTCAATGTTTTCCACGGCAAAGATTTCGCGGCTCTGCGAACCGGTGTCGCGCACGCCGTCAAGGTAGGTGTCGCCCTGCGCGTCGAAGCCGCGAATGAACGGACGGTCGCCCTGCGGGTTGCCGCCTTCACCGGCACCGAAAGTGATGCCCGGCACGGTGCGCAGCGCGTCCTGCATGTTCAGGGCGCCGGTGTCTTTGAGGACTTGTTGCGGAATGACGGTGACCGAGCGCGGTGTATCGACCAGCGGCGCGGTGTACTTGGGCGAGGAGGCTTTTTCGACCTGGTAGGACGTTGAGTCCTGGGCTTCGCCGGTGATGGCGGTGGCGTCGAGGGCAATGGCATTGCCGGCGGCTTTGCTGTCGGTTTTTTCTGCGGCGAAGACCATCTGGCCAGCGGAGCCGGCGGTGATTGCCACACCGATTGCAGAGGCGAGCAGACGTGGTGAACTGACCGGTAATTGTGCGTGTTGACGTGCCATTTTTATTCCCCTCCCCAAGGATTTGAGGCGGCGGAATATAGGTTAAACAAGTATTCGTATCAATTGCGAAACATTGTTATTCGCACTGAATTTACATTCTTTACAATTTAACCTTACGGTTTTTGCCAGTTCATTCGTCTCCCGGGTTTTACACGGCCAATAAGAATCAATACCATTGCCGCCTCTTTGCCATCAGGTGACATCGCCATGCTGCTGCACATCCCCGCACTGTTCGCGAAAGAAGAAGTGCAGCGCATTCGCCAGGCTCTGGAGCAGGCTGACTGGGCTGATGGCAAGATCACCGCCGGCTTCCAGTCGGCCAAGGCCAAGCACAATCTGCAACTGCCCGAAGGCCATCCGCTGGCCAAGGAAATCGGCGCAGCGATGCTGGAACGGTTGTGGAAAAACCCGCTGTTCATGTCCGCGGCGCTGCCGCACAAAGTGTTCCCGCCGTTAGTGAACTGTTACACGGCCGGTGGCAGTTTCGATTTCCACATCGACAATGCCGTACGCCAGCCCAAGGGCAGCATCGAGCGCGTGCGCACCGATCTGTCGGCGACGCTGTTCTTCAGCGAGCCTGAGGATTACGACGGCGGCGAACTGGAAATCCAGGACACCTATGGCACGCAACGGGTGAAGTTGCCCGCCGGCGACATGGTGTTGTACCCGGGCACCAGCCTGCACAAGGTCAACGCGGTCACGCGTGGCGCACGCTATGCGTCGTTTTTCTGGACGCAAAGTCTGGTGCGCGAAGACAGCCAGCGCGCGCTGTTATTCGAGATGGACGGGGCGATTCAGCAACTGACTCAAGACATGCCTGATCATCCTTCGCTGATCCGCCTCACCGGCACCTATCACAACTTGCTGCGGCGCTGGGTCGAGGTATGAGTTTCCAGCTGCGCCGCGAGGAAGTCCTCGACGGCGAACAACTCAGCACCATGCTCGCCGAAAGCCCGGCACGCGCGGCGCAGGCAATTCTGCTGACCGCGGGTGAGGGCGAAGTAGAGGCGCAGGCGTTGCTCGGGCAGATCCTGCTCGACGGCCAGGGCATCGCCCAGGACCAACCGCTGGCGCTGCGCTGGTTCGGCATCGCCGCGGGGCGCGGGCATCTGATGGCGCGCAACATGCTCGGGCGTTGTCATGAGCATGGCTGGGGCGTGGCTGCGGATGCGTCGATTGCCGCGCAGCACTATCGGCTTGCAGCAGATGCCGGGCTGGATTGGGCCATGTACAACCTCGCCAATCTGCTGGCGACCGGGCGCGGTGTCGCGGTGGATCATTTGCAGGCGCTGGCGTTGTATCAGTGTGCGGCTGAACGGGGCCACGCGAAATCAATGAATCTGCTTGGACGGTATCTGGAAGAAGGGCAGGTGTGTCCGGCGGATTCGGCAGCGGCGCGCGACTGGTATCGGCGCTCGGCCGAGGGCGGGGATTTTCGCGGGCAGTTCAGTTTTGCCGCGGTGCTGGCGGATGAGGGACGTGTCGAAGAATCGCTCGGCTGGCTGCGCAAGGCGATGGTCGGGGGGAATGCGAACTTTCTGCGGGTCGCCAGTGAATCATTGATGAAGGCTCAGCACGCGCAGATCCGTGCACTGGCGCACGCCTACTTATTACGCCTGAATCAGTGGGGTGGCGAGTAAGTTTGATAGTGCTCGTTAGTTGTTCGAGTAATTATCGGCCTGTTTAAGTTGTCTTGAAGATGAATGGAGTGTCTTTGCTGTCTTGATTTTTAATATATTGACGCTTGTTGATTGTTGTCTGGGTGCTCTAAGGTTTGTTTCTGGCTGGCGATAAAGGAAGTTGGTTTGATTTCCTCTTTGCTGCCTGTTTGACAAATTAATCATCCAACTAAGACAAGGAGTCTTTATGGAATCCAGAATTGACGACAAGATTGTCGAGGCCGCCGCCAAGGCGCCTCAAGCATTTGTTAATGCCTCTATGGGCGACGGTGAAGAATACAATCGGGATACCGGTATTCAGTTAACCAAAGAACAGATCATCAGTTTAAGAAAGTATGAAGTTCTCGGACTGTCTTTGCCCGTCAGATTGCAAGACGTTATTGCTTATTTGAATTACGGTGCCGGTGATGCCGGTGGCGTAGGACTCAAACCCGCAGATTTTCTGCGCACCTTCACTACGACGTATGACCACGCCAAGCGCTGGTCGCCGTTACGTGAGCAAGTCATGCTCACCGGAACCGACCTGAAGATTTTCGCCGGCAGCATCATCCGCACAGGCAAAGGCATCGTCGAAATCTATGAGGATCTGAAAGCTTCGAGGTATCTGGAAGAGCACGATATCAACACCCCAGAACAGTATCTGGAACTCAAGCGACAGATTCCCAACCTGCCTGATCTTGCATTGCCGGCTGGCGATGTTCCGGAGATCAAGGCCTACCTCAACGACATGCTAGGCAAAGTCAGACAGTGCCATGAAAAAGCCGAACGGGTGCGAGCGCAACTGGACAGCTTTGGCATTGATATGCGCGAAAAAGTCTTGCCGGAGATCAAGCTGCGCCTGGAGTTTGTGTCGAGAAATACCTACCAGGCGGACATTCAGGTTCTCCAGGGTGAGATTGACCAGCGCTCGAAAGAGATCGATGAACTCAACAAGCAGTATGACCAGCTTGTTCAGGAGGCAATCAAATCTGCAGCGACGTTGAACATCGGTGGCTTGATTCTGGGTATCTATCAGGGCGTCAAGGCTGAAAAAATCCGCAAGGAGCGAAACAGTCTTAAAGAACAACAACAAACGGCCAACCAGAAAATGGCCAGCAAGAGCCAGACACTGAGTTCGTTGAACAAAGTGCGCGACGACTTGCAGAATCTGAGCTATGTAACGATCGAGGCTGAAGTTGCCACGCAAAATCTGATGCTGGTATGGAATGCACTAAGTACTTATGTGAGTGCCTCTATCAAGGAAGCTGATCTGCTATTGGAAGTGACTTCCTTGCGACGCTTCAAAAACCAGATTCTGGCGATTATTGATCCGTGGGAACAGATCAAATCGAGTTCTGATCAACTGCTGGGCGTTTTCGCAGCGGCGGATAAAGAGTATGGAAACAGCTTTCCGGCATTCAGGAGCAAGACAGTCATGCTGTCGTCGTATAACAATAAAACCTACCCCGATTTAAATGTTGCTGCTCTGCGTGAGCATGCCCTTGCAGTCCAGCAGCGTAATGTTACAGCGCAAATGTTGTTTGAGCAGTTCAACTATTTGCCGGGCACCGTGCGCACCATGAAAGAACTGGCCGATGCCATCCAGAAAACCAGCTTTGATATGCGTAATCAGTCCCAGAGTGATGTTATCGCTCTGGAGCGCGCGCAGACCAAGCTGAAGGGCTATCAGGCTGAACTTGCCTTTCCGGAAGATGCGGACGAAGTCCGTGAGGATATGGAATCGGAGCTAAAGCAGGTTTACAAAAAAATCTGCGAACGCTTCGACGATCTGAAAACGACCCGCAATGGTATGAGCACGGCGTATGACCGAGCTGCTTCGCAGGAATGGATTGCGGCGCTGCAGCAGGACCAGGACATCACGCGAGCGCTGAAACTGAAGGCTGAGGAGAAAGTGATCGCTCTGGAAGCGGAAATGAAATCGGTGGCCGAAGGCATCGACTTGATCGCCAAGGCTGGCGTGGAGAAGATCGGCAAGGAAACGCAGCTATCCCTGGACAGTCTCAAAGCCTTGGGGATGGCGCCACCACAGGTTGCAGTTGCGATGCTGGCTGTCGACACGCTGAAAAAAATCATCGCCGGTATCGGTGAATCGATTTCCTTCCTGAACATGCTGGCGGGCTACAACAAACTCAGGGACAAAGCCGCAGACTTGCGAGCGCAGGTCAAAAAATACGTGAACGAGATCGCCCAGACCGCGGGGAAAATTCAACTGGTCGAGGAGCTTGATCAATTGGATGACGGGCGTTGGAGCTATGTGAATGAGTTTTCCAATCTGGTCGCCGGGTTTGAGTCGTTCTGCCGAGATTTCAAGCAGGACAAGGCTCTGCCGGTAGACGACCGTGCAACCGATGCGATTGCCCGGATTACCGACGTCGTCAAGTATCTGAAAACTGTTCAACAATAAGGGGGGGCGGGGCGGTGGGCTGTGCGCCCATCGCCTCCTGAGTAGTCATGAATACACTTGCCTATGAGTTTTCTGCCGCCCAGCGACGCGTACTGGATCGTTACACGGCGTATCTCGGGTCGCTCGTGCCGACGTTCAACAATATTGCCATGGTATTTGAGCGCCGCAGGGCCGGCGGTCATGTCCCCGCCGTGTTAGCCAGCGACTCGCGCTTGAACAACGCCCGTTTCAATGAGCGTTATCTGCAAGCGTTTTGGGGATGGACAGATGAGGCCCGGGCCTTATGCAGGGCTTACGTGTCGGATCTCACCGTATTTACCCAGGAAACCCGGGACATCAGCCAAAGTACCTCGAGGGGCGAACTGCTCGACCAAGTGAATTTCAAGTTGTACAGCCTGTCCGGATCGCCAACGTGGAAGTTGTATCCAGCCACTGACGTGCGGGGGCTGATTCACGAGTTGACGTTGCGATTTTATTCACTCAGATCGCTGATCCAGCAACTGAAATACCCAATCGCAGAGGTGCATGACGAGTCGTTCGGATTGCACGCCGTGTTTGTCAGGGCAATGGACCATCGCGCGTGTCAATGCCATGCCCAGCCGACCGTTGTTCAGGAGTTGTTCCGCGATACCCGCACAACACCGGTTTGGGACGTCGCGTATTCCTCTTCGAATGCAGACATTCGCGCCACAGAGTACAAGACCGATATTGCGCGGTTGTTTAACGGATTGGCTTCGGTGAGCGCGCAAATCAGCGTCTTTATCGAGGAGGCGGTTTTACGCATAGACACTGCGATCAATGAACTGTTGAAAGCCCGGCGCGTGTCGACACTCAGAGAGTTGAACTTCCAATTGGCGGCCACGAAAGAAGGGGCCGACGAGTTCATGGCGATGGTTGATCACCTTGAGACATGGTTGCGCAAATAAAAAAGGCCCATGCATGCATGGGCCTTTTGATTTCAAGCAGTTATTACACGTAAAACGACTTCAGCGGCGGAAAGCCATTGAACTCAACCGCGCTGTAACTGGTGGTGTAGGCACCGGTCGACAACCAGTACAACCGATCACCGATCGCCAGGTTCAGCGGCAGACCGTACTTGTAGTTCTCGTACATGATGTCGGCGCTGTCGCAGGTTGGACCGGCGATGACCACTTCTTCCATCTCGCCTTTTTTCTCGGTCCAGATCGGAAACTTGATCGCTTCGTCCATGGTTTCGATCAGGCCGGAGAACTTGCCCACATCGGTATACACCCAACGCTCGACCGCCGTGCGCGACTTGCGTGCAACCAGTACCACTTCACTGACCAGAATGCCGGCGTTGGCGATCAGCGAACGGCCCGGCTCGAGAATGATTTCCGGCAGATCATCACCGAAGTCTTCTTTCAGGAAGCGAATGATTTCTTCGGCGTAGGTTTCCAGGCTGTTGGTGCGGGTGATGTAGTTGGCCGGGAAGCCACCGCCCATGTTGATCAGCTTGAGGTGGATGCCGTCTTCTTCTTTCAGGCGCTCGAAGATCACTTTGACCTTGGCGATCGCCGCGTCCCAGACGCTGATGTCGCGTTGCTGCGAACCCACGTGGAACGAAATGCCGTAAGGCACCAGGCCGAGGTCGCGAGCGAGAATCAGCAGGTCCATGGCCATGTCGGTCTGGCAGCCGAATTTGCGCGACAGTGGCCAGTCAGCCGTGGTCGAGCCTTCGGTGAGGATGCGCACATAGACTTTCGAACCCGGGGCAGCCTTGGCGATGTTGCGCAGGTCGGCTTCGGAGTCGGTGGAGAACAGACGCACGCCCTTCTCGTAGAAGTAGCGGATGTCCTTGGATTTCTTGATGGTGTTGCCGTAGCTGATACGGTCGGCGCTGACGCCGCGATCCATCACTTTATCCAGCTCGTAGATCGAGGCGATGTCGAAACTCGAACCTTTCTCTTTGAGCAGGTCGATGATCTCGACGGCCGGGTTGGCCTTGACCGCGTAGTAGACCTTGGCGAATTCGAAACCGGCGCGCAGGTCATCGTAGGCCTGGCTGATCATCGCGGTGTCGATCACCACGAACGGGGTTTCCTGCTTGTCGGCGAACGCCTTCATTTTGTCGAATGTAGCGCGCGCGAAATAGTCTTCGACCTGGATCGACATACTTGGGACTCCTAGTGGCAAACGTCGTTAATCAATGGGTGCAAATGAACGTCCTCCGTATCCCCACTTTGGTTCGCCTACTTCCCAAGGCATGTCGCCGAAAGCAAAAAGGCCATGGGGCGTTGCCCTTGGCCTTGCTGTCTCGTCGTCAGTACTTGAGCCGGATGGATCGTTTCCAGCATGGACGTTCGGCGCGAACTTTAGGGCGTGAGGGGCGTGAGATCAACTAAAAATGTCGCGTTTTTGCACGCTTCTGACGTGCGTCGCGTTCATCACTCTTTGTAGCCGACCGAGATGACGGGCAGATGTTCCCCGAGAATTTTTGAGTGTTAAAAATACCTGCACGTTCGCGGATTATGTCGGCTGAATCGTGGGCAAGTGTGATGTCGGCAACATCGGCGACGTTGGCGGCGTGAGGAGGGTTTGAGGGGGATTTTGGTTGTTTCGCGGGTCGTTTTAGACAGGCTGTGCGGTTATGCGGTGTTGAGATTAATTTCCGCATGATGAATGAAGAAAAAATCACCCGGATCCTGTGGGAGCGAGCTTGCTCGCGAAGGCTTTTTCGCAGTCGACATCGTTGTTGACTGATATTGCGCTTTCGCGAGCAAGCTCGCTCCCACAGGGTTTTGTGTGTTTACCGATTTATCAGGCGACTACGGCCTCAGCTGGCGAGACGATGCTGGTCTTGCCGCCGCGGGATTTGCCGGAGCTCAGATACTCGGCAATCGACTCCTGCGTCACCTCGCCAAGGAACACCCGCTCGGCGTCCAACACCGGCAGCCACGACCGGTTGAACTCGTACATGCGCGACAGCAGGATACGCAAATGTTCGTCGTACGCCGCTGTGGCGTTGAATTCACGCAGGAACTGCGCGCACGTGCCGGTCTGACGGTGCAGATCACGACGACGCACATAGCCCAGCGCCTTGTTCTCGGCACAAGTGACCACGACATAGCGACGGTCATGTTCGTCCATCAATTCCAGCGCATCGGCCACCGGGGTTTCCGGGCTCACCGACGGCGCGTTGTCCGCCGCATCTTCGGCTTTCACCAACAACAGACGCTTGAGCGTGCTGTCCTGACCGACGAAGTTGCTGACAAAGTCGTCTGCCGGGTGCGCGAGCAGCGTGTCCGGATGATCGATCTGCAGCAGTTTGCCAGCGCGGAAAATCGCGATCTTGTCGCCGAGTTTGATCGCTTCGTCGATGTCGTGGCTGACCATGATCACGGTCTTGTTCAGCGCCCGTTGCATCTCGAAGAATTCGTTCTGGATCATCTCGCGGTTGATCGGGTCGACCGCACCGAACGGTTCGTCCATCAGCAACAGCGGCGCATCCGCCGCCAGTGCGCGGATCACGCCGATGCGCTGTTGCTGGCCACCGGACAGTTCACGCGGGTAGCGATGCAGATACTGCTTGGGCTCCAGCTTGATCATGCTCATCAATTCGCGGGCGCGGTCGTGGCATTTCTGTTTGTCCCAGCCGAGCAGTTTCGGCACGACGACGATGTTCTCTTCGATGGTCATGTTCGGGAACAGGCCAATCTGCTGGATCACGTAGCCGATGTTGCGGCGCAGGGTCACTTCATCGAGATCGGTAGTGTCTTCACCGTTGATGAGGATCTTGCCCGAGGTCGGTTTGATCAGGCGATTGATCATCTTCAGCGTGGTGCTTTTGCCGCAACCCGATGGCCCGAGGAACACACAGATTTCGCCTTCATTGACGGTCAGGCTCACCGAGTCCACGGCTTTGACATCTTTGCCGTTGCTTTGGAAAGTTTTGCTGAGGTTTTGAAGTTCGATCATTTGAGTAATCCTTTTGGAGTCAAAGAGCGTTGCAGCCACTGCAAAAACAGGTCGGCGAAGATCGCCAGAAGACTGACCAGCAGTGCGCCGACGATGAGCATCGACATGTCACTGCGGCTGATGGAAGCGAGGATCAATACACCGAGACCGCCGGCGCCGATGGTCGCGGCGATGGTCATCACGCCGATGTTCATCACCACGGCGGTGCGCACACCGGCGAGGATCACCGGCACGGCAATCGGCAATTCGACCATGCGCAGGCGCTGGCTGAAGGTCATGCCGATACCGCGCGCGGCTTCACGGATACCCGGTTCCACGCCGGTGAGGGCGAGGTAGGTGTTGCGCATGATCGGCAGCAGTGAATAAAGGAACACGGCGGTGATCGCCGGCATCGGGCCGAGGCCCTGGCCGAACTTGGAGTAGAACGGCAGCAGCAGACCGAACAGGGCAATCGACGGCACGGTCAGCAGCACCGTGGCGCTGGCTTGCAAGGGACCGGCGAGGGTAGGAAAGCGTGTCATCAGAATGCCCAGCGGCACGCCAACGACAATCGCCAGGGTCACGGCGATGCCGACGAGGGTGATGTGCTGCCAGGTCAGGTGCATCACCTGCTGCCAGTCGAGATGGGAAAAGGCGTTCAGAAATTCCATGACTTTTCCTCCTTAGTTAAGTGGGTGCTGGCGCAGGAAATCGGCGGCCACTTTCGAGGGGCTTTCGTGATCGACGTCGACCCGCGCGTTGAGCTGGCGCATGGTTTCGTCATCGAACAGTTCGGCCAGCGGCTTGAGTTGCTCGGCCAGTTGCGGGTGCGCGTCGAGGTAGGCCTGACGCACCACCGGCGCGGCGGTGTAGTCGGGGAAGTAATGCTTGTCGTCTTCCAGCAACTTCAGGCCGAAGGCGTTGAGGCGCCCGTCGGTGGTGTAGACCAGACCGGCAAATACCTGGCCGTTGCGTAGCGCGGTGTAGACCAGACCCGCGTCCATCTGGCGGATGTTCTTGCGGGTGAGGTTCATGCCGTAGAGATCGACCATGCCGATCAGGCCATCGGAGCGGTTGGCGAACTCGGTGTCCAAAGCCACCAGGTGATTGGTCTTGGCCTCGGCGCGCAGCACTTCGTTCAACTGGCTGATGTTGTTGATCTGCGGATATTCCTCAGCGACCTTTTTAGGGAGGGCGAGGGCGTAGGTGTTGCTGAATTTCGACGGCGTCAGCCAGACCAGGCCTTTTTTCGCGTCGAGTTCTTTTACCCGGGCGTAGGACTGGGCGCTGTCGAGTTTTTCGGTGACATGGTTGTAGGCCACCAGCGACACGCCGGTGTACTCCCAGAGCATGTCCAGCTGCCCGCTTTCGTGGGCGCTGCGGGCGAGGTTGCTGCCCAGACCACCGGTGATCTGCGCGTCATAACCTTTGCTGCGCAGGTATTGCGCGGTGATTTCCGCGAGCAGGGTTTGCTCGGTGAAGACCCGGGCGCCGAGGCGGATCACGGGCTTCTCGGCGGCTTGCGCGATGCCCGCGAACAGCAGAACGCAACCCGCTATCAATCCCAGAGTCGAACTAAATCGTTTCATAAATATTCCTTCGCAAAAGCCTTAAGACGGGCGCAAACCGCGTTCCAGCCAGAGACGGCTGGCGAGGGTGACGACGCCATCGAGCAGCAAGGCCAGCAGCGCGGTGCACGCGGCGCCGAGCAGCAGTTGCGGCTGATTGTTCAGGGCGATGCCAGGGAAGATCAGGCTGCCGAGGCTGTTGGCGCCGATCAGGAACGCCAGTGGCGCGGTGCCGACGTTGATTGCCAACGCCACGCGCACACCACCGACAATGATCGGCACCGCGTTGGGCAATTCGACTTTCCACAGCACTTGGCGCGGGGTCATGCCGATGCCGACAGCTGCCTCTTTCAGCGAGCCCTGTACGTTTTTCAGGCCTTCGTAGGTGTTGCGCACAATCGGCAACAGGGAAGCGAGGAATAAAGCGAAGATCGCCGGGCCACTGCCGATGCCGAGGACGCCCAGGGCAATTGCGAGCACGGCCAGGGGAGGCACGGTGTTACCGATATTGAAGATCTGCATGAAGCGTTCAGCGCGACCGACCATGGTCGGGCGACTGAGGAAGATGCCGGCGGGGATGCCCACGACAAGGGCGGCCAGCATTGAAGCGAGGACGAGAATCAGATGAGCTTGCAGGTAAAACAACAAATCGTCGCGGTAGTGTTCGATCGTGTTGATGCCGATCCAGTGGACCAGCAGGGCCAGGAGCGCGATCACCACCGCACCTCCCATCAGCCCTTTGCCATAGCGGATAGCCACAGGCGGACTCCTTTTTTTGTAGTCGGCGAACGCCCTCCCGTGTGGCATGCCATACATGGCTGCCGGGAATAAACGTTCGCGAGAAGCAGCTCCCTCAGCACCGGCAAAAAGCGGTCTGAAAGCGAGCCATGAGCGCAGCCTCGTCAGGCTAACTTGCTGATTTTTCAGCCCCTGACGAAAATTCGTAACAGGGGATGGACGTCTCCGTGCTTTAAAAGGTTCCCATCTGCGGCAGCATTTGGCCACCCTTAATGTGCTCAACGGTTCGGTTATTGCATCGAGTTGGGCTATAATCGCGGCCCTTTTTTGAATCACCGCCAGGCGATTTCCCATGACCAACCAGGCCGCCGAAGTCGCGAAACGCCGCACTTTCGCCATTATTTCCCACCCCGATGCCGGTAAAACCACGATCACCGAAAAGCTCCTGTTGATGGGCAAGGCGATTGCAGTGGCCGGTACGGTGAAATCCCGTAAGTCCGATCGCCATGCGACATCCGACTGGATGGAGATGGAGAAACAACGGGGTATTTCCATTACCACGTCGGTCATGCAGTTCCCGTATCGTGAACACATGATCAACCTGCTCGATACCCCGGGCCACGAAGACTTCTCCGAAGATACCTACCGCACTCTGACGGCGGTGGACTCGGCATTGATGGTCCTCGACGGCGGTAAAGGTGTAGAGCCACGGACGATTGCGCTGATGGATGTCTGCCGTCTGCGTGACACGCCGATCGTCAGCTTCATCAACAAACTCGACCGTGATATTCGCGACCCGATCGAACTGCTCGACGAGATCGAAGCCGTTCTGAAGATCAAGGCTGCGCCGATCACCTGGCCGATCGGTTGCTACCGCGACTTCAAGGGCGTGTACCACCTGGCTGACGACTACATCATTGTCTACACCGCCGGTCACGGTCACGAACGCACCGAAACCAAGATCATCGAGAAGCTCGACTCCGACGAGGCGCGCGCGCACCTGGGCGACGAGTACGAGCGCTTCATCGAACAGCTGGAACTGGTTCAGGGCGCCTGCCACGAATTCAACCAGCAGGAATTCCTCGACGGTCAGCTGACTCCGGTATTTTTCGGTACCGCATTGGGCAACTTCGGTGTTGACCACGTACTCGACGCCGTTGTTGATTGGGCGCCGCGTCCGCTGGCCCGTGTCGCTAACGAGCGTACCGTCGAGCCGGTGGAAGAGAAGTTCTCGGGCTTCATCTTCAAGATCCAGGCGAACATGGACCCGAAGCACCGCGACCGCATCGCCTTCATGCGCATTTGCTCGGGCAAGTACGAGAAAGGCATGAAGATGCGCCACGTGCGCACCGGCAAGGACGTGCGCATCGGCGACGCCCTGACGTTCTTCTCCTCCGAGCGTGAGCAGTTGGAAGAAGCTTTTGCAGGCGACATCATTGGTCTGCACAACCACGGCACCATCCAGATCGGCGACACCTTCAGCGAAGGCGAAACCCTCGGTTTCACCGGCATTCCGCACTTTGCGCCGGAGCTGTTCCGTCGTGTGCGTCTGCGTGATCCGCTGAAGTCCAAGCAGTTGCGTCAGGGGCTGCAGCAGTTGGCCGAAGAGGGTGCAACGCAGGTGTTCTTCCCCGAGCGTAGCAACGACATCATTCTGGGCGCCGTCGGTGTGCTGCAGTTCGATGTGGTCGCCAGCCGTTTGAAAGAGGAATACAAGGTTGAGTGCTCGTATGAGCCGATTACTGTGTATTCCGCGCGCTGGATCGAGTGCAGCGACAAGAAGAAGCTTGAGGAGTTTTCCAACAAGGCTGTGGAGAACCTGGCGGTTGATGGCGGTGGTCACCTGACCTATCTCGCGCCGACGCGGGTTAACCTGGCGTTGATGGAAGAGCGTTGGCCGGATGTGAAATTCCGTGCGACGCGTGAGCATCACTAAGCTCTGAATTGGTTTGTCCGAAGCCCCCTCGGTGTGTGCCTGGGGGGCTTTTTTTCGCCCTGGTATTGGCGGCCTCTGGGCCGACCATGCTATTGGGGGGGGGTGGATATCCGTTGCTGCGGGTGTTGCTGATTAGGGTTCCGCCCTTACGGCGGGGCACTTTTTCCAGACGCCGAAAAAGTAACCAAAAAGGCTTGCTCCTGCGTGCGGCCCGCTCGCTGGGGCTCGGGGTTCCTTCGCTGCGGGATCGATCCGGGC
>NZ_CDROCK010000019.1:0-104438 GCF_977020205.1 Pseudomonas sp. AIG
GGGCGGGGGGGAAATTTATCCGCGGCCCGGGGGGGGCCCCCCGCCGGGGGGGGGCTCGCGGTATCTGGAAAGCCGCGCCCGCCTCTACCGCGACGACAATGGCGCGCCGCTGCGCATGGCCGGCACACTGCTCGACATCACCGATCAGGTCGAGCGCGAGCAAAGGCTGGTGGCCTCGGAAGAGAAATTCGCCACGCTGTTTCAGGTCAGTCCCGACCCGATCTGCGTCACCCGCCAGGACAGTGGCGAGTTCATTGAAATCAATAACAGCTTTACCCAGACCTTCGGCTGGAGCGCCGCCGACGTCATCGGCCACACCGCCGAAGAAATCGGCTTGTGGGACGCCTCGGCGAAAAGCCTGCAACGCATCGAACGGGTGATCCGCGAACAGGGCCTGAGCAATGTCGCGATCATCGTCCAGCACAAGGACGGCCAGTCGCTGACCTGTGTGATTTCCAGCCGGCAGATCAGCGTCGGCGATCAGCCGTGTATCGTCACCACCCTGCGCGACATCACCCAGCAGCAGCGCTCGGAAGCGGCGCTCAAGGCCAGCGAAGAGAAATTCGCCAAGGCCTTTCACTCAAGCCCCGACGCGATCACCATCACCGAACGCGACACCGGGCGTTATCTGGAGGTCAACGACGGCTTCTGCCGCCTCACTGGCTATCGCGCCGAAGAGGTCGTGGGCAAAACTGTGTATCAGGTCGGCATCTGGGCCGAGGAGAAACAGCGTTCGGCGTTACTGGCCGAGCTGCAGATCAAGGGTCGCGTGCACCATCAGGAAATGCTCGGGCGCAACAAACGCGGGGAAATGCTGACGGTGGAGGTCTCGGTCGAGCCGATCACCCTCAATGAAACCGCGTGCCTGCTGCTGACCGCACGGGACGTCAGCCTGTTGAAAAACGCCGAAGCGCAGATTCGTCATCTGGCCTATCACGACCCGCTGACCAACCTGCCCAACCGCGCCCTGCTGATGGATCGCCTGAGCCAGCAGATCGCCTTGCTCAAGCGTCACAATCTGCGCGGCGCCTTGCTGTTTCTCGACCTCGATCACTTCAAACACATCAACGATTCCCTCGGTCACCCGGTCGGCGACACCGTGCTGAAGATCATTACCGCGCGGCTCGAAGCCAGTGTGCGCATGGAAGACACGGTCGCGCGCCTCGGTGGCGACGAGTTTGTCGTGCTGCTCAGCGGCCTCGAAGGCTCGCGCAATGAGGTCAGCGTGCAGGTGCGTAATCTGGCCGACACTCTGCGCGAATTGCTCTCGGAACCGATGTTCCTCGACGGCCAGCGCCTGCAAGTGACGCCAAGCATCGGCGTGGCACTGATCCCCGATCACGGCTCAACGCCGACCGACCTGCTCAAACGCGCCGACATTGCGCTGTATCGGGCCAAGGATTCCGGGCGCAACACCACGCAGATGTACCACAACACCATGCAGAAAGCCGCCAGCGAGCGACTGCGCATGGAGACCGACTTGCGCCTGGCGCTGTCGCGCGGTGAATTCAACGTGCACTTTCAGCCGCAGGTGGATGCCCGCGACAACCGCATCATCGGCGCCGAAGCCCTGGTGCGCTGGAATCACCCGGAACTGGGTGCGCAGTCGCCCACCGAGTTCATCAAGGTGCTGGAAGACAGCGGGCTGATTCTCGAAGTCGGCACCTGGATCCTCGACGAAGCCTGCAATGCCTTCAAACAACTGATCGCGCTGAAGCTGGTCGACCCGCTGAATTTCAGCCTCTGCGTGAACATCAGCCCACGGCAGTTCCGCCAGAACGACTTCGTCGAGCGCATCGAACACAGCATGAGCAGCCATGGCCTGCCTTGCTCGCTGCTGAAGCTGGAAATCACCGAAGGCATCGTCATCCAGAACCTGGAAGACACCATCAGCAAAATGCGCCGACTGAAAAAGCTCGGCGTGAGTTTCGCCATGGACGACTTCGGCACCGGTTATTCGTCGCTGACTTACCTCAAGCGTTTGCCGGTCGACACGTTGAAAATCGATCAGTCGTTTATCCGCGATGCAACGACCGACCCGAACGATGCCGAGATCATTCGCGCAATTGTCGCCATGGCCCGCAGCCTCGAGCTGGAGGTGATTGCCGAGGGCGTGGAGACCCCGGAACAACTGGCGTTCCTGCAAGGCTTGGGCTGCCATTTGTATCAGGGCTATCTGCACAGCCGTCCGGTTGCGCTGGAGGATCTGAAAAAGCTTCTGCCATAACCGGTGCACGTTGCAACAGAAGCGCAATTGCCACGCTTTGCGCCAACCTGTAGGGTCGCGGTTTTTGCGCCGTTTCGAGATCTGTCATGCAGGATGCATCCCTCCCCCGCCCGGCTCTGCTGGGCATCGACCTTGGCACCACCAACAGTCTGATCGCCGTCTGGCAGGACGGTCAGGCCCGCCTGATTCCCAACGCCCTCGGCGATGTGCTGACGCCCTCGGTGGTCAGTCTCGATGAAGACGACACGATTCTGGTCGGCAAAGCCGCCCGCGCCCGCCTGACCACGCACCCGGATCGCACCGCTGCGGCGTTCAAGCGTTTCATGGGCAGCGATAAACGAGTCCAGCTCGGCACACGTCAGTTCAGCCCGGAAGAGTTGTCGGCGCTGGTCCTCGGTTCGCTCAAGCAGGACGCCGAAGCCTTTCTTGGCCATCCGGTGTCGGAAGCGGTGATTTCCGTGCCGGCGTATTTCAGTGACGAACAACGCAAACGCACACTGTTTGCCGCCGAACTGGCCGATCTCTCGGTGACACGCCTGATCAACGAGCCGACCGCCGCTGCGATGGCTTACGGGCTGCATGAGCAGAAATTCGAACGCACACTGATCTTCGATCTCGGCGGCGGTACTTTCGACGTCACGGTGCTGGAATACGCTTTGCCACTGATCGAAGTGCACGCCTCCACCGGCGACAACTTTTTAGGTGGCGAAGACTTCACTGCCGCGCTGTTACAGGCCTGCCTGAAGCACTGGCAACTGACCCCGGCCATGGTCGATGCGCAAAGCATGGCCAGCCTCGGTGATGCGCTTGAGCAGCTCAAATGCAAACTCGCTGAAGGCATTCAACAACTGAGTTGGCGTCACGCCGACAAGACGTTCGAATGGTCACTGGACGAAGCGGCTGCGGTAAAAATCTGGGAGCCGCTACTGGCGCGTTTGCGCGCGCCGATCGAACAAGCCCTGCGCGATGCTCGCCTCAAACCTCGCGACCTCGACAGCCTGGTATTGGTCGGCGGCGCCACGCGCATGCCGGCAGTCCAGCAAATGGTCGCCACGCTATTCGGGCGCCTGCCTTACCGGCATCTTGATCCGGATACCATTGTTGCGCTCGGGGCGGCGACGCAAGCGGCGTGCAAGGCGCGCGACGGGGCGGTTGAAGAGTTGATTCTGACGGATGTCTGCCCGTATACGCTGGGGATTTCAACTATGCGTGGCGGCGACATCAAAGGGGCTTTCTCGCCCATCATCGAGCGCAACACCATCATCCCGACCTCAAAGGTGGAGCGTTATCACACGACCTCTCCAGGCCAGGAACTCATCCGTATCTCGGTCTATCAGGGCGAACGTCCGTGGGTGCGCGACAACATTTTCATCGATGCCTTCGATGTCAAACTGACGCCCAGCGAGCATATCCAGGCGCTGGATGTGCGCTTCAGTTATGACATCAACGGCCTGCTTGAAGTGGACGTCACGCTAGCGGAGACGGGCGAACGCCACAGCCACAGCATCGATCGCAGCCCGACCGGGCTGGACGCGCAATCACGTCAAGCCAGCCATGAGCGCTTGACCTCGCTGAAGATTCATCCGCGCGACACCCTGCCCAACCGCACCTTGCTGGCTCGACTGGAACGGGCGTGGACACAAAGTCTTGGGGAAGAACGCCAGCGCATTGCCGACTGGCTGGACAGCTTCACCACGGTGCTGGGCGGCCAGCGATCGGAAGAGATCGCCAGCCACCGCTCACAACTCAACAAGGTACTCGATGAGTTGCGCCTCTAGCCGTTGAGCCGGCGCAAAGCCGCCTGCAACCCACCGGACAACGTGTCCTCACGATCACTGTCCGGTGGCACGCCATAGCGATTGGGTAATTTCTCGCCGGGGAAACCGAACAACACCAACGGCAGAAACGGCAAGACCGGAGACAGTCCGGCCAGAAGCAAGAACGTCGCAACGCCTCGCCCCATATCATGCAGGCGGCGCAGGATGGCGCTTAACAACAGCACCAGCGCAAGGGCCAACACCCCGTAGGCGAATGCCATTGATCCACTGAACAATGCCAACAGTGGCGTCAGCAGCAAGGTGGCAATGACCTGACCGATAAATGCCTCACGGCCCAATCGCGTGCCGATACGCCAGAACGCCATCGCCGGCGTCGGGCGAGTGTCGGCTTTGGCCAGCAGCAAACGCTCTGACCACGACAACAGCGCACTCAACGCAAAGCGCAAACCGAGGCCATTTTGCCCATCGTCCTTGGCCCGCTGCAGGCGCAGCAGAATTTTCTGCCGTGGCACACCAGCACTGCCGTAGGCCACCAGGTCCTTGAGCACATCCAGGGCCAGATAAAACGCAGCGCAATCGTTAACGCCTTCATCCGTCAGCGCCTGACGTGGTGGGCGCGTCGGTTCGCCCTTGATCAGGCCGTGACGGAATCCGTCGAACCAATCCTGAGGATTGACCACCTCGGTGATGCTTTCGAGCAGGTATTTGCGTTGTTGCGCATTGAGTAACGGATCGTGATACAGCACGCCTGCCGCGAGCATGCGGCCGAGCAGATCCTCGCTGAAGCTGCCGACATCGCTGCGCATGCATTCGAACAAACGGTCATTGCTCAACAGCCGGGTGCTGTCGAGCGCCTCCTGAACGCTGAACAACTGCCGCGCGAGCAAGGCATGCACCGGATCTGCCGCCTGCAACCAGCCCAACAGACCACTGGCACTCCCCTGTTCACGGTTCAAGCGGCAGAGCAACGGCTGCAAACGTGCCAGTGGATGTTCACGCACAATATTCATCGCGTCGATGCAGTGCGCCGATTGCGCACCCAGCCAGCGCACCGGCTCGTTGAGCGTAGCGAGCAGGTACAGCGCCTGACGGTGCCACTCCCAGACATCACAATGGCCATCGATCAGCGGGAGGCGCAGGCCTTGTTCGGCCAGTCGCGCTTGCAGCTTGAGCCCATCCAGCACCGCGTCGCGCTTGTTGAGACTGAATGCCTCGTCCAGCCGCGCCAGCGACTGGACGTCATAGGCGCGCAAACGCCGCATCCACCGCAAGCTGAGCTCCAGCGGTTCGCCCTTGTGCAGTTCGGGCGCGAGTGCAGTCGCTGAATCGCCGGCCAGAAAGGCCTCCAGCGCCAACGGAATCGGCGCCTGGGTCAACCAGCAGATCTGCTGATCTGCCTGATAGCGGAAACCCTCCAGGATCAGTTGATCGATCACGTCCGGCGGCTCGGGCGCCGCCATGATCCGTTGCAGCAATGGCACATCACCGCGATGCAAAGCCCAGGCGTGTTGATAGAGGGTTTGCAGCGGCCGGTCATCGCTGTCAGTGATCAGCCACGCCAGCAACGGCAACTCATCCTCGCTGATACGCCACTCGACGAAGGCATCGGCGATGTCTTGCAAGTCGAGTTGCCGCGCCCGGAACCAGCGGCCCAACGTTTCCGGGCGCTGCGATGGACTGCCATATTCCTGGCTGACATCACTCAGGTTATCGGACCAGTCGCGGAAGTTTTCCAGACGATCGAACGCCTGAATCAGCAGCGGCAAGCGTTGCGGCTGATGACGCGCGCACAGCGCCAACAGCCAGGTCGCGGCTTTCGGGTGCTGATGTTCACGCCAGAGCTGCACCCAGGCCTGGAGCGCCAACTCCTCCATGCCCAGCGCGCTGCGCTGACTCGCCAACAGATAGAGCCAGTCGACATTCTGCGGCGCGAGTCGATGCTGCTCACTGAAAATGTCGAGAAAGTCTTTGCTGGCGACGCCGGCCTGACTGGACTGTATTGCCAGACGCTGCATCAACTGATCATCCGCAGGCAGCGGGATACAGGTATGCAGGCTGGCGAAATAGCGGTAGTCGTCCAGCGAGGCTTCTCGGTGCAGGTGATTCAGCGTGCGCACATACCAGAGCGTTTCCAGTTGCGCGACAGCGGGCCAGTGGCTCATCAACGCGGTGTCGAACGGATCCGCCGCGTCGATACGCTGCAAAAATTCGTCGACATGCCGTGCGTTTTCGAAATCCAGATCCAGCAGGCGGCTTGCCCAGCCCAGCCGTTGGGCCAACAAGCGTGCGCAGACGTGGGAAATCGGACCGGCGTCGAGCAACTCGCGCAACAATGGCCAACACACCTCGTCCAGCACTTCCAGCGGCAGACGATCGAGCTCAAGGTTGAACGCCTGCCAGGCCGCAGGATGGAAGCGACGCGTTGAATCAAGCAGCAAGGCGTCGAAATCCGCCATCGTCTGATCGGCAGGGCTTACCTCATCATCGGCCGGCTCATCCGGCTCGGGAGTTTCCTCACGAGCGAATCGAAGCGCCAGCTCATAAGCCTCGCGCAGTGCCTGAAAACCTTCCGGGTCGGTTTCCGGGTGGTGTTGCGGCAGGCGCGCGCGATAGGCAACGCGAATGGCGTCGTTGTCTTTGGTGGGCTCGATACCCAAGCGAATCCAGCAGCTCATGACCAGTCAAACTCCCCTAGCGAGTCGGGCCGTTCGGGTAGATGCAGGGGCATGTCCCACGGCAATTGCGCGAAAAACTCGCGGGCATCGCGGTCCAGCTTGGTGATGACCACGGTGGTGCCGATGTAGTCGCCCTGCCGATCGTATTCGTGGCTGAGCTCTTCATCTTTGTTGCCGAGGCAATGCCAGAACGCTTTGCCGAAGACAAAGCCGTTCAGGTAGCTCGTCCAGCTGTCGTAGTAGTAACGCGCGCGCGCCGCCATGCGACCGTGCAGCCAGAGGCTTTCAGTGAGATCGATCCAGCCGTGCAACACCGCTGAGCGCAGCAGAAAGCCCATGCGACCAATGTCCCAGGCACGGATGCCGCCGGAACCGCACTCGCCAAAGGTACGACTGGCTAGTTCGTAAAAGGCGCGCTGGCGGGTGTCGAGTGTTTCGAGCAATGCCTGCCATTCAGACGGCAGACACCGCTCCCACTGCCGATAGGCTTCGTTCAACTGTGTTGCGTGGCCGGTGTCAGCCGTACTGAGCATGTCCAGTAGTTGCTGGCGTGTGGTGATACCCCAACCGCCCTCGACATCGACGTGTTTGAGATCGAAACAATAGGTGGGTGCGGCGTAATCGGCGTCGGGATTGAGGGCGACCAAAGGCGCAGAAAGCGCATACAGCCAGCGCTGTTCCAATTCGTCCATGAACAAAGGCTCCGGGGCCAGCGGGAATGAGGGAGTGCCGGCCTTGTTGGCGCGGATTGTAAAGAGCCACGACAGCAGCGGCAAACGTTGCGTCGGCTTTCTTGCGCGCACAAAAAAGGCCCCGACGTATCGGGGCCTTTTTTGTGCGGCTCATCGCCGGTTCAGGCGATTGTGTTGCGGCACATGACTCAGTGCTGCAACGCCGGTTTCTGCACCCCGTTGATCGGGATGCGTTTGGCTTTCGCTTCTTCCGGGATCACCCGCAACAGGTCGATGCTCAGCAGACCGTTGCTCAGGTCCGCAGCCTTGATCTCGATGTGATCGGCCAGACGGAAGGACAGCTTGAACGCACGCTGGGCGATGCCCTGGTGCAGGAAGGTCACGCCTTCGTTGGCATCACGTTTGCCGCCACTGATGGTCAGCACACCTTTCTCGACTTGCAGCTCCAGGTCTTCTTCCTGGAAACCGGCGGCGGCAACGACGATACGGTATTGATCATCACCGTGTTTTTCGACGTTGTAAGGTGGGTAGCTGCTGCCTGGCTCGTTGCGCAGGGCGGTTTCGAACAGGTCGTTGAAACGGTCGAAACCTACCGAGGAACGGAACAGTGGCGCGAGGGAAAATGCAGTACTCATGGTTCAAATCTCCTGAAAACAATCAGCAAGGTTTTTTGACTCCGCGACCCGAATTCGGCATCGCGTAACCCTTAGATAGGGACCGCTGAAATGATTTCAAGAGAGTATTTGCAGATTTTTTTCAGGCCGCTTCGGCAACCGGCAGACCGAGCAAACGCGAGACGTGATCCGGCTCCGTCTCACGGCGCAGGACGGTGAACAGCTCGGTAGCCTCAGGATAATTGCGCGTCAGCATGGCCAGCCATTGCTTCAAGCGGCCCGGCGATTGGCGTGCGGTCATCTGCGCTTTGGCTTGCAACCAGAAGTCCTGGATCAGCGGCATCAGCTCGGCCCAGGTCATCTCGACGACTTCCTCACCGGCACGGGCGGCGGCGATCTGCTTGGCCAGATCCGGGCGCGACACCAGACCGCGACCGAGCATGATGTCTTCCACGCCACTGATTTCGCGGCAGCGGCGCCAGTCTTCGACGCTCCAGATATCGCCGTTGGCAAACACCGGGACTTTGACCACATCCTGCACGCGCGGAATCCACTCCCAATGCGCCGGCGGTTTGTAGCCGTCCATTTTGGTTCGGGCATGCACCACGATGTGCTCCGCGCCGCCCTCAGCCAATGCGGTGGCGCAGACCAGCGAACCGTCCGGACTGTCGAAACCGAGGCGCATTTTTGCGGTGACAGGAATGTGCGCAGGTACGGCACGGCGCACGTGCTCGACGATCTGGTTGAGCAGTTCCGGCTCTTTGAGCAGAACCGCGCCACCACGGGATTTGTTCACGGTCTTGGCCGGGCAGCCGAAGTTGAGGTCAATCACTTCAGAGCCGAGTTCGCAGGCCAGTGCAGCGTTTTCCGCCAGACACACCGGATCGGAACCGAGCAATTGCACGCGCAATGGCACACCGGACGCGGTGCGCGCGCCGTTGAGCAGCTCCGGGCCGAACTTGTGGAAATAGGCCGGCGTGAGCAACTGATCGTTGACCCGGATGAATTCGGTCACGCACCAGTCGATGCCGCCAACACGGGTCAGCACGTCGCGGAGGATGTCGTCGACCAACCCCTCCATGGGCGCCAGAGCAATTTGCATGGGAAAACACTACTTGAAGAAAAAACGTGCGGCAGTTTACTGGATATCGCACAAATCCGCAGAACAACACATTTCCCTTGTAGGAGTGAGCCTGCTCGCGATAGCGGTGTGTCAGTCAAAAAATATGTGACTGACACACCGCTATCGCGAGCAGGCGAAGGCCTACATTAGATTTTCGCAGATTCTGAGATATGGATCGCCGGGCCATAGCCTTCGATGAACTCGGCCGGCATGCGCTTGGGCTTGCCGCTGGACAGCTCAATGCACACAAACGTGGTCTGCGCACGCAACAGCGTGGTGTTGTCACTCGGACGTTTGAGCTGGAAATGCCGGGTCATTTTCAGGCGCTGATCCCAATCGACGATCCAGGTCGCCAATTGCAGTTCGTCGCCTTCATAGGCGGCGGCCAGATAATCGATCTCGTGACGGACCACGGCCATCGCCCGATCCAGCCGCCGATACTCGACCAGATCCAGCCCCAGACGCTGCGAGTGGCGCCAGGCGCAGCGCTCTAGCCAGGTCACGTACACCGCGTTGTTCGCGTGCCCCAACCCGTCGATGTCCTCGGCGCCTACTTGCAGATCAATGGTAAACGGCGTTGCCCGATCCCAGCCCATGCCCCACTCCCGGTCAATGTATTCAACCGGGGCAGTGTAACGGAGCTCAGGCCGATTGGCGCGCCTGAAGGCTGCGGCCGGCCAGCAGTGATAACACGCCATCAACCACCCGAGGGTCGGCCAGCACGCGTTGATGCCCGCCGCCTTCAAGACGCAACAGGCGGCTGTCGAACCAGGATTCGTGGATCAGTTGCGATTCCTTGACCGAGACGAAATTGTCGTCTTCGGCATGCACGATCAGACCGGGCATATCCAGTTGATAATGCGCAACATCCAGCGTGGCGGCGCGCATACCGACATCTTGCTCGACCTGGCGAATGAAGGCGGAACGGGCTCGCGGCGGCATGCCGACGTAGCGGGCAAACCCGCGCAGCACACCGAGAATGCGTGCAGGCGCGGCGATGCTGACGAGGGTTTCGGTGCGCAAGCCCAATTGCACCGCGAGCATCGCGCTGGCGCCGCCCATGGAATGGCCGATCACTGCTTGCAGTGGCGGTAATTCGGCAGCGGCTTCGAGCATTGCCCGAGCGAACAACACGACATTGGCTTCACGCCCCGGCGAGCGACCGTGGGCCGGACCATCGAGCGCGACAACGGTGTATCCGGCGTCGACCAGCGCAGTGATCAGCGCGGCGAACTGGGTGGGCCGCCCTTCCCAACCATGCATCAGCAGCACGGTCGGGCCTTGCCCCCAGCGCAGCGCCGAGAGACCGAAGCGCAAGGTGATGCGCTCGGAATTGGCCAGCAACGGCAACTCCCAATCCCGCAGAGGCAGCGATCGCGGCGTCATGAACGCCAGACGCATTTTGCTCGCTACCCGTTGCGGTGCAATCCAGCCCAAGGTGCCATTAACGCCACGAACCCACTTCAACGTGTTCATCGCTCTCTCCTCAGGCCTGTTGCCTTCAGGTCAACGCACCGCCGACTTGGCAGCGCGCAGCAATCGATCGGATAAATCTCCCGGGCCCAGCGCCCTGGCGAGGGCCAGACCACCCACCATCAAGGCCACGTCGGCCAAGGCTTTGTCGGTGTCCTCAGGGCTGGACGCCAACTGCGCAATCATCAACTCCAGGTGTTCGTTCAGCGCGATGCGGAACGATTCCGGCAAACGACCCAACTCACCGATGGACGCTGGAATCGGGCATGCCGCGTCGCTGGAATCACGGTGCTTGCGCGACAGGTAGAACGCTGCGACCAGGGCGCGACGCTCTTCGCCGGTCAGTTCGGCATCCATGTCGGCAATCAGGTCGCGGCGGCGACCGAGCAGTTGCTTGAACGCTTCGAGCATCATTGCGTCCTTGCTTTCGAAGTGCGCATAGAAGCCGCCAACCGTCAGGCCGGCCGCGCCCATCACTTCGCCCACGCTCGGGTCGGCCGGGCCACGCTGAATCAGTGCGGCGCTGGCAGCCTTGAGGATGCGTTCGCGGGTTTGAGCTTTTTTATCGTTCATCGTTGCCTCCGAATATTACGACTAGAATATTATTCGCATAATAATATTCTGCAAGTCAAGGATATGACCGCTGGTCTGAAGCACAGTGTAAGGAAAAAGGAGAATTGGCCAAACGCCAGACAAACAAAAGGGCCATTCAATAATTGAATGACCCTTATAAAATCCCGCAGAGCGGGTAATCGTGGCGTCCCCTAGGGGACTCGAACCCCTGTTACCGCCGTGAAAGGGCGGTGTCCTAGGCCACTAGACGAAGGGGACACAAACCTTCTATACAACTGATCAGCGCTGAGAACTGATCGATTCAAGGCCGGTGTGGCCAGACCTTGAACGTGTAAATTGGTGGAGCTTAGCGGGATCGAACCGCTGACCTCCTGCATGCCATGCAGGCGCTCTCCCAGCTGAGCTAAAGCCCCGATTTATCGCCTCGCGGCGGAGTGACATTTCGCAACATCACTTCTGTAAAACTGGCGTCCCCTAGGGGACTCGAACCCCTGTTACCGCCGTGAAAGGGCGGTGTCCTAGGCCACTAGACGAAGGGGACGCAAACCCTTCTATACAACAGACCAACACTGAGTGCTGATCGCTTCAAGGCCGGTGTGGCCAGACCTCGAAGTGTAAAATTGGTGGAGCTAAACGGGATCGAACCGTTGACCTCCTGCATGCCATGCAGGCGCTCTCCCAGCTGAGCTATAGCCCCTCATCGTTGATGTCATCGCTGAGGACGGGGCGAATCTTAAGGGCGTATCGAAAGCCTGTCAAACTTATTTTTGAAAAATTTCAAAGTTTTTCGTCGGCATAACAATCACTTACCGCCCTCCCCCCCGTAAATTCGGGACTCGGGATGTCACACAGACCTGTAGGAGCTGCCGCAGGCTGCGATCTTTTGACTTTATCTTTTGAAAACAAGATCAAAAGATCGCAGCCTGCGGCAGTTCCTACAGGAGGCGAAGCGCTTAGGCGATGGCGACCAGGAGCTTTTCCCACTCTTTGTTTTCTTTCTTCGACACGCCGCCCAGCAGGTCGATCGCCTGACGCAGACGGAAGCGGGTCAGATCCGGGCCGATGATTTCCATCGCATCGAGCACCGACACCGAGCTCGCCTGACCAGTGATCGCCGCAAACATCAGCGGCATCGCGTCACGCAGTTTCAATTCCAGCGATTCAACCACTGCCTGAATCGTTGCGGTGATGTTGTCTTTCTCCCACTGACGCAGGCTTTCCAGCTTCCACAGGATCAACTGCATCAACTGACGAACCTGATCGCCCGAGAGCTTTTTCGATTCGAACAGTTTGGCATCCGGATTGACGCCACCGGCGAAGAAGAACCCGCCCAGCGGTGCAACCTGGCTGAAGGTTTCAACGCGGCCCTGCACCAGCGGCGCGATCTTCATCATGTATTCCGGGTTCAACGCCCAGGTCTGCAAGCGGCTGGCGAACTCTTCCACCGGCAGATCACGCAGCCACTGGCCGTTGAGCCAGGACAGCTTCTCGATGTCGAAGATCGGCCCACCGAGCGAGACACGCTTGAGGTCGAAGTTGTCGACCATTTCCTGCAGCGAAAACTTCTCGCGCTCGTCCGGCATCGACCAGCCCATGCGGCCGAGGTAGTTGAGCATCGCTTCCGGCATGAAGCCCATGCGCTCGTAGAACGTCACCGAAGTCGGGTTCTTGCGCTTGGACAGCTTGCTCTTGTCCGGGTTACGCAGCAGCGGCATGTAGCACAGCTCTGGTTGCTCCCAGCCGAAGTACTCATACAGCAGAATCAGTTTCGGTGCCGATGGCAGCCATTCTTCGCCGCGCAGCACGTGGGTGATGCCCATCAGGTGATCGTCAACCACGTTGGCGAGGAAGTACGTCGGCAGGCCGTCGGTCTTCATCAGCACTTGCATGTCCATGCGATCCCACGGGATCTCGACGTCGCCACGGAGCATGTCCGGCACCACGCAAACGCCTTCGCTCGGCACTTTCATGCGGATCACGTGGGGTTCGCCAGCGGCCAGACGCGCCGCAACTTCTTCTTTCGACAGCAGCAGCGCGCGGCCGTCGTAGCGCGGGGTTTCGCCGCGAGCCATTTGCTCGGCGCGCATCTGATCGAGTTCTTCAGCGGTGCAGAAGCATGGGAACGCATGACCCATGTCGACCAGTTGCTGGCAGTACTTCTGATAGATGTCGCCGCGCTCGCTCTGCCGATACGGGCCGTGCGGGCCGCCAACGTCCGGGCCTTCGCTCCAGTCGATGCCCAACCAGCGCAGGGCGTCGAAGATCTGCTGTTCGGACTCGCGGGTCGAACGCAACTGGTCGGTGTCTTCGATCCGCAGGATGAACTCACCGCCGTGCTGCTTGGCAAAGCAGTAGTTGAACAATGCGATGTAAGCGGTACCTACGTGGGGATCCCCGGTAGGCGATGGCGCGATGCGAGTGCGGACGGTGGTCATGGCATGTCTCGAAAATAATGAAAAGCAAAACAATCAAGCGGCGAATGGTAACAGGCGACACCCGCCCCGCTCCAGCGGGCAGGGCATTTAAGCCAAGTTTGCGTCTGTAAGGCCCGTAAGCCGTGATGAATAGCGGAATATCAGCAGATGGCATTTACCGTTTATCGGCTGTATGCCAAATTTGCCTGCTGATAACTTTCCTTACAATTCCTCGACTACAGTTTGCCCCATGCCTGCCCAACTCAAGCGTCGCCTGTTTATTTTCCTGCTGCTCGTCCTGCTGATTGCCGGGGGCTTCTTCGCCCACTGGTTCTTCAAAGGACGCTTTTATGAAAGCACCGACAACGCCTATGTCCAGGGTGAGATCACTCGTGTCTCGAGCCAATTGGGCGCGCGCATCGATGAAGTGCTGGTGCAGGACAATCAGCACGTGGAAAAAGGCCAGTTGCTGGTACGCCTCGAACCGAATGATTTCCGCCTCGCGGTAGACCGCGCCAACGCCGCCCTCGCCACCCGCGAAGCCGAACGCCTGCAAGCGCAAAGCAAACTGACCCAACAATCGAGCCTGATCGCCGCCAGCGATGCGCAAGTGGCGACCACCCAAGCGACGCTTGGCCGCTCGCAGATGGATTTGTCGCGCGCCGAAACCCTGCGCAAACCCGGTTACGTTTCCGAAGAACGCGTGACCACCCTCTCCGCCGACGCCCACATTGCTCGTTCGCAAGTGGCCAAGGCGCAGGCTGACGCGCAAGGTCAGCGTCAGCAGGTCAACGCCCTGAACGCTGAAATCAAACGCCTCGACGCACAGATCGCCAACGCCCACGCCGATATTGCGCAAGCCGAACTCAACCTGACCCGCAGCGAAATCCACGCACCGATCAGCGGCCTCGTCGGTCAACGCGCCGCGCGCAATGGTCAAGTGGTGCAGGCCGGCGCCTATTTGCTGTCGATCGTTCCGGACGAAGACATCTGGGTACAGGCCAACTTCAAGGAAACCCAGATCGGCCACATGCAGCCGGGACAAAAAGCCGAGTTAACCTTCGATGCCTATGGCGACACGCCGATCGACGCGCGGGTCGAGAGCCTGTTCGCCGCATCTGGCGCGCAGTTCAGCCTGCTGCCACCGGACAACGCCACCGGCAATTTCACCAAAGTCGTGCAACGGATTCCGGTGAAACTGACCTTCAAAGCCGATAACCCGCTGCACGGCAAAATCCGTCCGGGCATGTCGGTCACCGCGACCGTAAACATCAAAGACGCCCCTGAAGATGGCCGGTGATTCGCTGATCCGCCCGGTCGGCGAACCGACCCGGCGCGATTGGATCGCGGTGATGAGCGTAATGCTCGGCGCCTTTATGGCGGTGCTCGACATCCAGATCACCAACTCTTCGCTCAAGGATATTCAGGGCGCGCTGTCGGCGACGCTGGAAGAAGGTTCGTGGATTTCCACCTCCTATCTGGTCGCGGAAATCATCATGATTCCGCTGACCGCGTGGCTGGTGCAGTTGCTCTCGGCGCGGCGATTGGCTGTGTGGGTGTCGCTGGGGTTTCTGGTTTCATCGCTGCTGTGCTCGATGGCCTGGAGCCTGGAGAGCATGATCGTTTTCCGCGCGATGCAGGGCTTTACCGGCGGCGCACTGATCCCGTTGGCCTTCACCCTGACCTTGATCAAACTCCCCGAACACCACCGCGCCAAAGGCATGGCGATGTTCGCCATGACCGCGACGTTTGCGCCGTCCATCGGCCCGACACTGGGCGGCTGGCTCACGGAAAACTGGGGCTGGGAATACATCTTCTACATCAACATTCCGCCGGGTCTGATCATGATCGCCGGCCTGATGTACGGCCTGGAAAAGAAAGAAGCGCACTGGGAACTGCTGAAGAGCACCGACTACACCGGCATCCTCACGCTGGGCATCGGCCTCGGCTGCTTGCAGGTTTTTCTCGAAGAAGGTCATCGCAAGGACTGGCTCGAATCAAGCCTGATCGTGACGCTGGGCAGCATTGCGCTGGTGAGCCTGATCACTTTTGTGATCGTGCAGATATCCAAACCCAATCCGCTGATCAACCTTGGCATTCTGCGTAATCGCAATTTCGGTTTATCGAGTATTTCCAGCCTGGGCATGGGTGTCGGGTTGTACGGCTCAATTTATCTGTTGCCGTTGTACCTGGCGCAGATCCAGAACTACAACGCCCTGCAGATCGGCGAAGTGATCATGTGGATGGGCGTGCCGCAGCTGTTTCTGATTCCGCTGGTACCGAAGCTGATGAAGATCATTTCGCCGAAATGGCTGTGCACGTTGGGGTTCGGCTTGTTTGGTCTGGCGAGTTTTTCGTCGGGAGTGCTCAACCCGGATTTCGCCGGGCCGCAGTTCAATCAGATTCAGATCATTCGGGCGCTGGGGCAGCCGTTGATCATGGTGACCATTTCGCTGATCGCCACGGCGTACATCCTGCCGCAGGACGCAGGGTCAGCGTCGAGTCTGTTCAATATCCTGCGAAATCTGGGCGGCGCGATTGGTATTGCTCTGCTGGCGACGCTGCTGGACGCGCGCACCAAGACCTACTTCGATTATTTGCGCGAGGCGGTGGTGCCGACCAATCCGCAAGTGGCCGAACGGCTGGCGTCGATGACCGATCGGTTTGGCAGTGATACGGCGGCGTTGGGCAAGTTAAGTGAGATCGTCCATCAGCAGGCGGCGATCATGGCTTACAACGATGCGTTTCACTTTGTCGGGATTGCGTTGGGGGTGAGCATGCTGGCGATATTGCTGACCAAGAAATTGCCGCAAGGGCTGAAGGCTGGGGAGTCTCACTAGCTGCGACTGATCGTTCCCATGCTCCGCGTGGGAATGACTCCGGTGACGCTCTGCGTCACAGCGGACGCGGAGCGTCTGAGGCTGCATTCCCACGCAGAGCGTGGGAACGATCATCCTTACACAGCCAATAGCCGCTCACGCAACTTGGCAATCTCGTCGCGCATCTGCGCCGCCGCTTCAAACTCCAGATCCCGCGCCAGCTGATACATCTTCTCTTCCAGCGCACGAATACGCTTGGTGATTTCGCTCGGCGAGCGCAGTTCGGCTTCGTACTTGGCGTTCTCTTCGGCGGCTTTGGCCATGCCTTTGCGCTTCTTGCTGCGCGAGCCCGGCACAGTGGCGCCTTCCATGATGTCGGCGACATCCTTGATCACACCGCGCGGGGTGATGCCGTTTTCCAGGTTGAACGCTATCTGCTTGTCGCGCCGACGCTCGGTCTCGCCAATCGCCCGCTCCATCGAACCGGTCATGCGATCGGCATACAGAATCGCCCGACCATTGAGGTTCCGCGCCGCCCGGCCAATGGTCTGGATCAGCGAGCGCTCGGAACGCAGGAAGCCTTCCTTGTCTGCGTCGAGAATTGCCACCAGCGACACTTCCGGCATGTCCAGACCTTCTCGCAGAAGGTTGATCCCCACCAGTACATCAAAGGTGCCGAGGCGCAGGTCGCGGATGATCTCGACCCGCTCGACGGTGTCGATGTCCGAGTGCAGATAACGTACGCGCACACCGTGGTCGGCGAGGTAATCGGTGAGGTCTTCGGCCATGCGTTTGGTCAGCGTGGTGACCAGCACCCGCTCTTCGACCGCGACACGCTTGCTGATTTCCGAGAGCAGATCGTCGACCTGAGTCAGCGCCGGACGTACTTCAACCTGCGGATCGACGAGACCGGTCGGCCGCACCACTTGCTCGACCACCCGCCCGGCGTGCTCGGCTTCGTAGTTGCCCGGCGTCGCCGAGACAAAAATGGTCTGCGGGCTGACCCCTTCCCACTCGTCAAAACGCATCGGCCGATTGTCCAGCGCGGAAGGCAGACGGAAGCCATATTCGACGAGGGTTTCCTTGCGCGACCGGTCGCCCTTATACATCGCGCCCACTTGCGGCACGCTGACGTGGGATTCGTCGATCACCAGCAAGGCGTCGGCCGGCAGGTAATCGTAAAGGGTTGGCGGCGCCGCGCCGGCCGGACGACCGGACAGATAGCGCGAGTAGTTTTCGATGCCGTTGCAGTAGCCCAACTCGAGAATCATCTCCAGGTCGAAACGGGTGCGCTGCTCCAGACGCTGGGCTTCCACCAGTTTGTTGTTGCTGCGCAGGTATTCGAGGCGTTCCTGCAATTCGACCTTGATGTGTTCGATGGCGTCGAGCAGGGTTTCCCGTGGCGTCACATAGTGGCTTTTCGGGTAGAAGGTGAAGCGCGGCATCTTGCGGATGACTTCGCCGGTCAGCGGATCGAATGCGGAAATGCTTTCGACTTCGTCATCGAACAGCTCGATGCGGATCGCCTCCAGATCGGATTCCGCCGGGTAAATGTCGATCACATCGCCACGCACGCGGAAGGTCGCGCGGGCAAAATCCATGTCATTGCGGGTGTATTGCAGATCGGCCAAACGCCGCAGCAGCGCACGCTGATCGAGTTTGTCGCCGCGATCGACGTGCAAGACCATCTTCAGATAGGTTTCCGGGCTACCGAGACCGTAGATGCACGACACCGTGGTGACGATGATCGCGTCTTTTCGCTCCAGCAAGGCTTTGGTCGCGGACAGGCGCATCTGCTCGATGTGGTCGTTGATCGACGCATCCTTCTCGATGAAGGTGTCGGACGACGGCACATAGGCTTCGGGCTGGTAGTAGTCGTAGTAGGAAACGAAGTATTCCACGGCGTTGTTCGGGAAGAACGCCTTGAACTCGCCGTACAGCTGCGCGGCGAGGGTTTTGTTCGGCGCCAGCACCAGCGTCGGCCGTTGAATCTGCGAGATGACATTGGCGATGCTGAAGGTCTTGCCCGAGCCGGTCACACCGAGCAGCGTCTGGTGCGCCAGCCCGGCTTCGATGCCCTCGACCAATTGGCGAATGGCTTCCGGTTGATCGCCGGCGGGCTCGAAGCGGGTGACGAGCTGGAATTCGGACATATACACCTCTGGGATCGCGGCATTCCGAGCAAAGCGGAGCACCCCGGGGACGACCGCAAACGACCGGTGTCGCGCAAGAAAATAGCTGGATTGTGCTCAATGTGGTGGCGATTGCCTCACCTTTCAAGGCAAACGTCCTACATCCGGTAAAGACTCTGACACGAGCAGTCGACTAACGGTCAAGAAATAATCTGAAAAACTTACCGTAAAAGCCGAATCGCCTGTCGCCATTGTTCAGTAATGGCCTCTATACTAGCTCCCCGTTTGTGCACCGCTCTAGTGCATCCGGCTGGAGCGCGACACGTCCCTCCATTCTCCATTCAGAGCCGCCGCAATAATGAGCCTGTTCTCCGCTGTCGAAATGGCACCCCGCGATCCAATCCTGGGCCTCAACGAAGCATTCAACGCCGATACCCGGACCACCAAGGTCAACCTGGGCGTGGGTGTTTACTGCAACGAAGAGGGGCGAATTCCACTTCTGCGCGCCGTGATCGAGGCCGAAACCGTTCGCGCTGCTCAACACGCGTCGCGCGGTTACCTGCCGATCGATGGCATCGCTGCCTACGACCAGGCCGTGCAAAAGCTGCTGTTCGGCAACGACTCGCCGCTGATCAGCGCCGGTCGCGTGATCACCACTCAGGCTGTCGGCGGTACCGGCGCACTGAAAATCGGTGCCGACTTCCTCAAGCAGCTGCTGCCGAACGCCGTTGTGGCAATCAGCGACCCGAGCTGGGAAAACCACCGCGCGCTGTTCGAAACCGCCGGTTTCCCGGTGCAGAACTACCGTTACTACGACGCCGCCACCCACGACGTCAACCGTGCCGGCATGCTCGAAGACCTCAACGCCCTGCCGAACGGCTCGATCGTTATCCTCCACGCGTGCTGCCACAACCCGACCGGCGTCGACCTGACCCCGGCGGACTGGAACAACGTGCTGGAAGTGGTCAAGGCCAAAGGTCACGTGCCGTTCCTCGACATGGCTTACCAGGGTTTTGGCGATGGTATCGACGAAGACGCCGCTGCCGTGCGCCTGTTCGCTGAATCCGGCCTGACTTTCTTTGTATCGAGCTCGTTCTCCAAGTCGTTCTCGCTGTACGGCGAGCGCGTTGGCGCCCTGTCGATCATCAGCGAATCGAAAGAAGAAAGCGCGCGCGTGCTGTCGCAAGTCAAACGCGTGATCCGCACCAACTACTCCAACCCGCCGACTCACGGTGCAAGCATCGTTGCGGCGGTGCTGAACAGCCCGGAACTGCGCACGCAGTGGGAAACCGAGCTGGCCGAAATGCGTCTGCGCATTCGCGGCATGCGCGAGCAGATGGTTGCCCTGCTGGCAGAGAAAGCCCCGGGCCGCGACTTCAGCTTCGTCGGTCGTCAGCGCGGCATGTTCTCCTACTCGGGCCTGACCACTGAACAAGTGCATCGCCTGCGCAACGAGTTCGGCATTTACGCGCTGGACACCGGCCGCATCTGCGTGGCTGCGTTGAACCAGAGCAACATCAAGGCTGTGACGGACGCGATCGTTCAGGTCATCTGATTTCGCACTGTGATGAAAAACGGGAAGCCTTGGGGCTTCCCGTTTTTTATTGTCACGAAACAATCCCTATCCCCTCTAAACTGCACACATGTCCAAATGTGGGAGCGAGCTTGCTCGCGAAAGCGATCTGTCATTCAACATCGTTGTTGACTGACATGACGCCTTCGCGAGCAAGCTCGCTCCCACAGGTGATGAGTACATTCCAGAATTTTGTGAGATCAGATATGAAAAACGACAACCTGCGCGCCGACCGTGACGATCTGGAAGATTTCATCCCTCGTGCCTCGGCCAAACGCGAGAAAAGCCTGGTGCTGCAAGTCGCCGCCGGGGTGTTTCTCGGCGGCCTGGCTTTGTGGCTGGTGCAACTGGCCGCCACCGCGGCTTACGCCAAGCTGTTGTTGGGCACTATTACCTTCGGCAGTTAAGCCAGTTCAGTCGCACGCTGAGTCGCAGCATCGTCATAGACGACGTACAGCGATTCGGCGATCTGGCTCTTGATCGCCTTGGTGCTTTCCAGACCGAGGACAAAACCTTCGGCCTTGCCACCCGCGCGGTTCAATTCCTCGGCGGTGCTGGCCTGGGTTATTGCATCGAAGAGTTTTTCGGCGTGAGGACCGACGCCTTTGGGCAGGCTGATTTGCGCGATGCTCATGCGAACACCTCGCTGTTGCGGGACAAATGGTTCATGACGCGTACCTTTTTCGGCGAATGGCCGGCAGCGCGTGTGACCACTTCCGGGCGGCCATGGTAGACCTCTGGCGGGAATCTGGTAACCGCCAATCGCTGACAATCCACCGCGCATCCCGGCGAATCATTCATTTTCACAATCGATGCTTGACTTCTCTTTTTGAATCAGTAACATACGCACCAATTCCGCAATAGCTCAGTTGGTAGAGCAAATGACTGTTAATCATTGGGTCCCTGGTTCGAGTCCAGGTTGTGGAGCCAAATAGCAAAGCCCCTGAATTGAAAGATTCAGGGGCTTTTTTGTGGGCGCTCGAAAAGATCATCTATTGATCTACAAACGAAAAGGGCCGATCTGTGTTTAACAGATCGGCCCTGTTCTATTCAGGCGCAGTCGTCAGACGTGCTCGCTGGGTCGCACCTGCACCTTCGGCGCACCGTGCCCATGATCGTGATCATCCGGCTCGATCACCGGCACTTCCTTGCCATCGCAATCATGCAGCTTGCCGTCGCTGAAGTAATCGCCTTCACGCAGCGCCGCCAGATCGCGATAACGCAGGGTCCGCTCCTCCGCCGCGGCAAACACCGACTGCTGATCCGAGTTACCGGCGGTGAAGTGGTTGAAGGCCAGGTTAAGCAGGATCGCCATGATCGCCGACGAACTGATGCCCGAGTGGAAAATGGTCGCGAACCAGCTCGGGAAATGATCGTAGAAGTTCGGCGCAGCAATCGGGATCATGCCGAAACCGATCGAGGTGGCAACGATGATCAGGTTGACGTTGTTGCGGTAATCAACCTTGGACAGCGTACGAATGCCGCTCGCCGCCACGGTACCGAACAACACGATACCGGCGCCGCCGAGTACCGACGTCGGCACGGCTGCGATCACCCGGCCCATGAACGGCAGCAGGCCGAGAATGACCAGGAAGACACCGCCAGTCGCCACCACGTAACGGCTCTTGATGCCGGTCACTGCCACCAGTCCGACGTTCTGGGCGAAGGCACTCTGGGTGAACGAGCCGAAGATCGGTGCAAACATGCTCGACAGCATGTCCGCCCGCAGGCCATTGCCCAAACGTTTGGAATCGACCTTGGTGCCGATGATTTCACCGACCGCCAGAATGTCTGCCGAAGTCTCTACCAAGGTCACCATGACCACGATGCACATCGACAGGATCGCCGCAAAGTGGAACGTTGGCATGCCGAAATGGAACGGCGTCGGGAAGCCGAACATCGGCCCGGTGGTGACGCTGGAGAAGTCCGCCATGCCGAGGAACACCGCCAGCACCGTGCCGATCACCATGGCCAACAGGATCGACAGACGCGAGATGGTCGAGCTGCCGACCTTGCTTAGCAACAACACCAGCACCAGCGTGACTGCCGCCAGACCGATGTTCTGCATGCTGCCGAAGTCCGGCGCATGACTGTTGCCGCCCATCGCCCAGCGTGCGGCCACCGGCATCAGCGTCAGGCCGATGGTGGTGATCACAATGCCGGTAACCAATGGCGGGAAGAACTTGGTGATCCGCGAGAACACCGGCGTGATCAGCAAGCCGATCAGCGATGCCGCAATAACGGCGCCAAGCACCGACTGGAAGCCGCCCTCCCCGCCACTGCTGACGATCGCGACCATGGTCGCTACGCCGGAGAACGACACGCCCTGTACCAGCGGCAACTGACAGCCAAAAAACGGCAGACCCAGGGTTTGCAGCAGCGTCGCCAGCCCCCCCGCAAACAATGAAGCAGCAATCAGCAAACCAATGTCCGCCGGCGACAGGCCGGCCGCCTGGCCGATGATCAGTGGCACCGCAACGATACCGCCGTACATGGTCAGAACATGTTGCAGGCCGTAAGCCATATTCGCGCCGACCCCGAGATTTTCGTCCTCGGGCCGTTGGTGTGAAACATGGGGCGTTTTCATGGTGGGGGGTTCCCTGGTTTTTGTTATGCGCACACTGTATTCAATACTCGTGACAAATGTCCATAGAGTTGTATACAACTTATCAGTCACATAATGGATAGGTAGCCACCCAAGCTTCTAACCCGCTGCTCCCATCCCCCACAAATCCGGCAACACTTCCTCTCCAGTGCCCTCGCCTGCCGCCACTACGCTGAAGTGTTCACGGCGACCGACGGTGCGGTCGCGCTCTTTTTTATACATATAAAGTATGCATAATGAAGTCAATTGAAATTCAGTACGACAAAAGCAAGAACGCAGCCAACAAACTCAAGCACAAGGGCGTCAGCCTCGCCGAGACCGAACCGGTCTTTCACGACGAACGAGCACTGACGATCGAGGACAACGACCATGACGAACAGCGCTGGATCACTATTGGCCTCAACGGCAAAGGGCGCTTGTTGGTCGTTGCTTACAGTTACCGGGATGCGAATGTCGTTCGAATCATTTCTGCACGTGTCGCGACACCGAGCGAACGTTGCGCTTATTTTCTGGAGGCTTGACCGATGAAAGACGAATATGACTTCTCTCAGGGCAAACGCGGTGCATTGGCGCCCAACAAGGGTAAAACACGCATCACCATCATGCTCGATGACGCCGTCATCGAAGCGGCGCGTACGGTTGCAGAGAGCGAAGGGTTCGGTTATCAGACGGTAATCAATAACACCCTGCGTCATGCCCTGCTCGATGCCATCGCCAAACCGGAACAAGCCGAATCGAGCGGGCAATTCAAGAAAGGCATCACCGCCGCAGACCTCAAGAGTCTCGAGAAAAAACTGTCGGCAGCGGTCGGGGAAATCCGCCGAGTGCTGGAGCCAGACGCCAAGCCCTAAACGGAAACCGGTGCGATCATCCGCGCCAGAGCCTGCCGTATGTGGGGCAGATCCGGCAGGTGCAGAGCAAACTCGCGCGCCAGCAATTCAATCAGCTCATCGACCTGCGTCACCTCGCGCCGCTCACTGCTGGCGCCCATGCGATGAACAGCGAAGCTGCCGTTGTTCAGCGTCTTGCGCCAGCCATCGCCAGTACGCGCGACCATCAGACGCTGGGTAAACGGTGACTCCGGATGCGTCGAGACGTACCAGTTGCCAATGGTGTAATCGATGTCTTCCTGGCGCTGCAGGTCGAACAGGTACATCGGCCGCCATTCACCCGCTACGTTGGCACGCAGCATGTAGCCGTCGGCTTGTTTTTCAATGCGATAAGGTTCGTGAGGGGTCGCTTGCTCGGTCTCGGTATCGAGGAGCAGCGGCGCGGTCGGGACCATGCCACCGAAGCCGACATCGCTGATGTAACGCACGTCGTCGATGCTCACCAGACTCAAACGGTGCGTGCGCGCTGTCCAACTGCCTTCGGGCTGATTCATCACCACCCGCCCGCTGATGGCGCGAGCGTCGAAACCCAGCTCCAGCAACAAGGCAAAAAACAGGTTGTTCAGCTCATAGCAGTAACCACCGCGCCCCCCGAGCAGGACTTTTTCCTCGATGGACGGCAGACCGATCAACACCGGAGCCCCGGTGATTGTCGCCAGATTCTCGAAAGCAAACACACCGGTGTGGCGCAATTGCAACACACGCAAGGTTTCCAGCGTGGGTGCCGGCGGGGTATCAAACCCGAGCCGTTGCAGGTACAGCTTCAGATTCGTCAGGCGTGGCTCGCTCATTGCTAGGTCCTTATGCATGGGGCCGCAGGTCACTGCGTTGATGGTCGCCATGTATACGGGATCCGGCACTGTCTTCGACAATTGATTTCGCCAATCGCCTGCTAACGTTTCTTGCGTGAACCAATACGAATCCACGTCGGCGCGTGGTCGCTGGCATGCGGCTCGTTGCGCACCCAGGCGTCGACCCCGGCCTCATGCAGATACGGACTCAGCGCCGGGTTGAGCAGCAGATGATCGATGCGCAGGCCGGAGTTGGTTTGCCAGTGCTGGCGGAAGTAATCCCAAAACGTGTAGAGACGATCCTCGGGATACAGATGTCGCAGCGAATCGGTCCAGCCTTGATCGAGCAGGCGCTGATAACACTCGCGACTCTCGGGTTGCAGCAACGCGTCCTTGAGCCAGGAGCGGGTGTTGTAGATATCCATGTCGGTGGGCACGACGTTGTAGTCACCGGCCAGCACCACCGGGTGATCGCTACTTTGCAAATCCTTCGCATACGCGATGAGCCGTTCGAACCAGGCCAGTTTGTAATCGAATTTCGGTCCCGGTTGCGGGTTGCCATTGGGCAGGTACAGGCACCCGACCAGCACGCCGTGCACCGCTGCCTCCAGATAACGACTGTGCTTGTCATCCGGATCGCCCGGCAGACCGCGGCGGCTCTCCAGCGGCTGCGCGTCACGGGCGAGAATCGCCACGCCGTTCCACGACGCCTGGCCCTGCCAGATCGCGCCATAACCGACGGCTTCCAGTTCAGCGACGGGGAATGCCGTATCAACCGACTTGAGTTCTTGCAGGCAAGCGATGTCCGGTTGCTCGCGTTTGAGCCAATCCAGCAGGTTCGGCAAACGTGCGCGTAAACCGTTGACGTTGTAAGTGGCAATCCGCAGGTTTTTCATCGGCTGAGGCTCCTGCCCATGGGTGGTAAAAATTGTGACCGTGCGACCCTCGCACGGGTTGCATCGGATCGGCCCGTTGCGGCGTAATAGATACTCGTCATTCGCCCGCACTGCCGAGACCTGAATCCCATGCCAACCACGCTGCAAGGTCAGCGCATCGTCTTGCGCCCGCTTCAGTCTTCAGATGCCGCCGCCCTGCTCCACGCTGCCGCCGACGGCGAGTTGTGGAACCTCACCGTCACCGTGGTGCCTTCGCCCAGCACCGTCGACAGCTATCTGAAAAAAGCCCTCGACGGCCGTGACGCCGGCACGGTGCTGCCGTTTGTCATCGTCTTGAAAGACACCGGGGAAGTGATCGGCTCAACGCGCTTCTGGAAGATCGACCCGCTCAATCGCAAGCTGGAAATCGGCAGCAGCTGGATCGCGGCGAGCTGGCAGAAATCCTTCGTCAATACCGAAGCCAAGTACCTGATGCTGCGCCACGCTTTCGAAGTGCTCGATTGCGTGCGCGTGCAGTTCACCACCGACGAGAACAACGAGAAGTCACGCAACGCGATTCTGCGCCTTGGCGCGCAACAGGAAGGCATCGTCCGCCATGAGCGGATCATGCCGGACGGGCGCAAGCGCAACTCGGTGCGCTTCAGCATCATTGACGACGAGTGGCCGCAGGTGCGTCTGCACCTGGAACAGAAACTCGCCGCCTGCGCGTAACACTCAGGCGCGATTGCGCAGCCATTGCAGAAAGCCTTTTTTCGCCACCACCACCGGCGCATCCTCGGTCAGCGATTGCGCCTTGTGCAGGCGGTAATCGAGCAAGGTTTTCATGGCATCGCTGATATCGTGGCGAGCGTCCAGACACGGCTTCAAGTAAGTCTTCTCGATGCGATACAAGGCGCAAAAAGTTTTCGCGGCAAACCTGGCCGGCACAGAAGAATCGGAAAGTATGCCGGCCTCGCCGATGACTTCGCCGGGGCCCATGCGCCCGGACTCGAACGGCGAGCCATGGCGAGTCAAGGTCACCGTGACCACACCCGACTCGATAATGAACAAGTGATCGCTGACCTCCCCCGCCTCAAGAATCGTCTCGCCGGCACGGAAGCTCTGCAGGTTCATGTTCTGGCTGAAGGTGTCCTTCTCTTCCTGGCGTAACGTCGAGAAAATCGGCGAGCTGTCGAGCAGCGCCCGGGGCCGCGACAGGTTGGTCGGCGCAGAGTTTTCATCGCTCGACAGCAGATTGACCCCGGACGCCTGCAAGTGCCGATAGGCCAGATCAAACAACTGATTGCGCACCACGCGCTTCTCGCCCATCGAGGCGACGAACCCGCTGATCTCGTATTCCGCACCGCTGCTGCCGGAGCTTTTCAGTGCCACGCTCGGCGCCGGCGTGTCGAGCAGTTGCCGGCAGCCCTGCATCGCCCGTTCCAGCGCATCGATTACCGAGCTGGGCCGGGCATGCGGGCTGACCTGCACGCTGACCGCGACACCGAACATATTGCTCGGCCGACTGAAGTTGATGATCTTCGCCTTGGCCGCCAGCGAGTTGGGAATCACCGCCATGCTGCCCTGGCTGGTTTGCAGGCGCGTGGCGCGCCAATCGATATCAGTGACCCGGCCTTCGGTGCCGTCGATGGAAATCCAGTCATCGAGTTGATAAGGCTTGGTGGTGTTGAGGACGATCCCGGAGAACACGTCGCTGAGCGTGCTCTGCAAGGCCAGACCGACGATGATCGCCAAGGCGCCGGAGGTGGCGAGCACGCCTTTGACCGGCAGATCCAGCACATAGGCCAGCGCCGCAATGATCGCAATAAGGAAAATCACCGCGCCGAGCAGATCCTGCAACAGCCGCCCGGTGTGGCCGACTCGCTGCATCATCACCGCGCCGATCAACACCGTTAGAGTCCGCGCACCGAACAACCACCAGCCAATCTGCAATCCGGTCGCCGCCAAATGCAGCGGCACGTTGTCGGCCCACGGCGCCGGCTCCATCGGGTTGAGGCCTTCGTTGAACAGCAGCACGCTGAACAGACTGAAAATCAGCACCCGCACCAGCAGTTTCCATTCGCTGCCATGGGAGCTGATCAGGCGCCACAGGCCCAGATCGAGGAGGATCAGGATCAACGCGCAGAACAACGGATGTTCGGTGAGCAGAGACAGCATCAAACAACTCCGACGGGGGCCAATCGCGAGAAGATCGCACAGATTGAGCAAGTGTAGGAGCAATTGATTTCAGCGAATGAACCCGCACTCAAAAACACCACAAAACCCATGTAGGAGTGAGCCTGCTCGCGATGGCGTTGGGTCAGTCAAAGAGACTTCGACTGACATTCCGCTATCGCGAGCAGGCTCACTCCTACAGTTATTGCATAGGATTTGAGTTATTTGCCGTTGGTCAGGCTGTTGTAGCTGGTGAACAGGTTGCGGTAGTCCGGGATGTGGTTGGAGAACAGCGTGCCCAGCCCTTCGATGTCGTTGCGCCAGTCGCGGTGCAGCTCGCAGGCCAGACCGAACCAGGTCATCAATTGCGCGCCGGCCGAGGACATGCGATTCCAGGCCGATTCACGGGTCAGTTCGTTGAACGTGCCCGAGGCATCGGTGACCACGAACACATCAAAACCTTCCTCTATCGCCGACAGTGCAGGGAACGCCACGCAGACCTCGGTCACCACACCAGCAATGATCAACTGCTTCTTGCCAGTCGCCTTGATCGCCTTGACGAAATCTTCGTTGTCCCAGGCGTTGATCTGCCCCGGTCGGGCGATGTACGGCGCGTCCGGGAACAGCGCTTTCAGCTCCGGCACCAGCGGGCCGTTGGGGCCGGTTTCAAAACTGGTGGTGAGGATCGTCGGCAGTTTGAAGTACTTGGCCAGATCGGCCAGCGCCAGCACGTTGTTCTTGAATTTGTCCGGTTCAATGTCGCGCACCAGCGACAGCAGCCCGGCCTGATGGTCGACCAGCAGCACCGCTGCGTTGTTCTTGTCCAGACGTTTGTATTGAGTGTTCATGGGCGTTTCCTCTTTTCTATAGGCAACAGCCATCCCTGGCCTGCGAACCGGCCTACGCGTCCTGTGTAGAGCGGAGTGGTGGTGCGTTAAGCGTGCATCTGGCCGAAGCAGCCAGACTGGAAGTCGGCGAACGCCTGGTGGATTTCCTGCTCGGTGTTCATCACGAACGGGCCGTGGCCGACGATCGGCTCGTCGATCGGCTCGCCGCTGAGCAGCAACACCACCGCGTCCTGGCTGGATTCGAGCGTCAACTGATGGCCGTCACGTTCGAACAGGGCCAGCTGCCCTTCGCGCACCGATTCCACACCATTGACCTGCACCGAACCTTTCAACACCACCAGCGCGGTATTGCGACCCTCGTGCAGATCCAGCGTCAGCAACTTGCCGGCGTTGAGGCGCAGATCCCACACGTCGATCGGCGTGAAAGTCCGCGACGGGCCGGTGTGGCCCTCGAACTCACCGGCGATCAGGCGCAGGCTGCCGGCGTTGTCTTTGAGCGCGATGCTCGGGATGTCGCTGTCGAGAATGGTCTGGTAGCCCGGCGCGGCCATTTTGTCCTTGGCCGGCAGGTTGACCCACAGCTGGACCATTTCCAGTTTGCCGCCGGTTTTGGCGAAGTTTTCCGAGTGGAACTCCTCGTGGAGGATCCCGGAAGCGGCGGTCATCCATTGCACATCGCCCGGACCGATGACGCCGCCACTGCCGGTCGAATCGCGGTGCTGCACTTCGCCTTCATACACGATAGTCACGGTTTCGAAGCCACGGTGCGGATGCTGACCAACGCCACGGCGTTCGGTGGTCGGGGTGAAATCGGCAGGACCAGCGTGATCGAGCAGCAGGAACGGGCTGATGTGTTTGCCCAAGTTGTCGTAGGAAAACAGCGTGCGAACCGGGAAACCATCGCCGACCCAATGGCCCCGCGGGCTGGTGTAGATACCGATGATGTTTTTCATGGTTGTCTCCAATTTGGGTGAATGACGCGATGGATCAAGCTTAAATCCATGAGCATTAATGCACTAGACTGCAAAAATCAGCCTTAGCGTTCTATCTGGAGAACGATGGTGGAAGACCTCAACACCCTCTACTACTTCACCCAAGTGGTCGAACATCATGGTTTCGCTGCCGCCGGGCGCGCACTGGACATGCCGAAATCAAAGCTCAGCCGGCGCATTTCCGAACTGGAAGAACGCCTCGGCGTACGCCTGCTGCACCGCACCAGTCGCCATTGCTCGATGACTGAAATCGGTCAGGCCTATTACCAGCGCTGCCTGGCCATGCGCATCGAAGCCGAGAGCGCCGCCGAGCTGATTGAGCGCAACCGTTCCGAGCCGCAAGGCCTGGTTCGCCTCAGTTGCCCGACGGCGCTGCTCAACTCCTGGGTCGGGCCGATGCTCACGCGCTACATGCTCAAGTATCCGTTGGTGGAGTTGTTTATCGAGAGCACCAATCGCCGCGTCGACCTGATTCACGAGGGTTTCGACATCGCGTTGCGGGTGCGTTTTCCGCCACTGGAAAACACCGACATGGTCATGAAGGTGCTCGGCAACAGCATGCAATCAGTGGTCGGCAGCCCGGTATTTGTCGAACGTCTGTCGTCACCGCCCTCGCCTGCCGACCTCAATGGCTTGCCCAGCCTGCATTGGGGGGCGGCGCAGCGCGAATATCAGTGGGAACTGCTCGGGCCGAATGACCACACGGCGCTGATTCGGCATACGCCGCGCATGGTCACCGATGACTTGATTGCCTTGCGTCAGGCGGTGATTGCCGGCGTTGGCGTGGCGCATTTGCCGAGTGTGGTGGTGCGTGAGGATATTGCCGCCGGACGCGTCGTGGAATTGATTCCAGGCTGGGCGCCGAAGTGCGGGGTGGTGCATGCGATTTTTCCGTCTCGGCGCGGGTTGTTGCCGTCGGTGCGCACGTTGATTGATTTTCTCGGAGAGGAGTTTGCCCACAGCGACATAGCCTGAATCTGCGGCGCGCCCTTCGCGAGCAGGCTCGCTCCCACATGAACACGCATTCCAATGTGGGAGCGAGCCTGCTCGCGAAGAGGCCAGCCCGGACAACACAAATCCTGAAAATGATTCATGATTTCTGATCAACAGTGCTTTGTCCCGCCAGCGGTTTTTCTCAACGATGCAGACACGGATACTCCTGCCCATTCCCACTGCAACCCCTGGAGTCCTGCATGTCTGTTCCCGCTTTCGGCCTTGGCACCTTTCGCCTGCATGGCCAGGTCGTCATTGACTCAGTGAGCACCGCCCTTGAACTCGGCTACCGGGTCATCGACACCGCGCAGATCTACGAAAACGAAGCCGATGTCGGCGAGGCCATCGCGGCCAGCGGTATCCCGCGTAAAGAGCTGTTCATCACCAGCAAGATCTGGGTCGCCAACTTCGCCAAAGATCGTCTGATCGACAGCCTCAAGGAAAGCCTGCAAAAACTGCAGACCGACTACCTCGACCTGACCCTGATTCACTGGCCGTCGCCGGAAAACCAGGTGCCGGTCGAAGAATTCATGGCTGCTCTGCTCGAAGCCAAGCGCCTGGGCCTGACCCGGCAGATCGGTGTGTCCAACTTCACCATTGAGCTGATGAAGCAGGCGATCGCGGCGGTCGGTGCCGACAACATCGCCACCCACCAGATCGAACTGCACCCGTACCTGCAAAACCGCAAAGTCGTCGAGTTTGCCCAGCGCCAGGGCATCCACATCACCTCGTACATGACCCTCGCCTACGGTGAAGTGCTGAAAGATCCACTGATCCAGCAGATCGCCGAGCGCCTGCAGGCTACCCCGGCGCAAATCACCCTGGCCTGGGCCATGCAGTCGGGCTACGCGGTGATCCCGTCGTCGACCAAACGGGCCAACCTGCAAAGCAACCTTGCCGCCATGGCGCTGACGTTGAGCGACGCCGACATGGCGCTGATTGCCTCGCTCGAACGCGGCCATCGCCTGACCAGCCCGAAAGGCATCGCGCCAGACTGGGACTGAGCCGGCGATATTGCCCGTTCAGGCCTGCAGACGTTGCGCGAGACCGGTCATGGCCTTGCGCAACGTTTCGACCGCGATGCCCAGCGTTGCCGCAGGCGCCTGTTGACTCGCCAGCTCCAGATCAACACACGCCGCCACTACCCGCGCCGCGCCCACCATCTGCGCCCCGCCCTTGATGTGATGAGTCAGTTCACGCAGCCCTGCGCGATCCTGCTCAGGCTGCAAATCATCAAGGCGTTGCAGATCGAGTTGCAAACTGTTCAACACCTCCTTGCGCAACTGTTCGATCAGGGCGCGATCATCCCCGGCCATTTGCTCCAGGGTGCTCAGGTCGATTTCCGCCAGTGCCGGTATTTCACCGGACTCCGCCGGCATGTCGCACTGGCTGGCTGCCGCCAAGGCCTGTGCCAGATCGTGCAAGCGAATCGGTTTGAACAGGCATTCGTCCATACCGGCATTCAGGCAACGCGTGCGCTCTTCGGCCTGCGCGTTGGCGGTAAAACCGAGGATCAGACACGCTTGGCGGTCGCTAATCGCTTCCTCATCGCGAATCGCCCGCGCCAGTTCATAACCGTTGCGCCGCGGCATGTTGCAATCGCTGATCACCACATCGAACGCCTGAGTCCGCCAGCGTTCCAGGCCCTCATCACCATTCTCGGTGTCGACCGTGTGATGGCCGAGTTCAGTCAATTGCCAGCACAACAGCAAACGGTTCACCGGGTGATCGTCGACCACCAGAACACTCAGTGAACAGGTGGCGGCGACTTTTGTTTCCGGGCTTGGAGCCTCAGCGAGGACAGCCAACAACGGCAGGTCGAGACTGACCTCGACTTGCGTGCCTTCACCCGGTGCACTGTCGAGCCGCAGTGTGCCACCCATCATTTCGCAAAGGCTGCGACTAATGACCAGGCCCAGTCCGGAACCGCTGCGTGCCGATTGCGTGTGATTGTTCGCCTGCACGAATGGGCTGAACAGCCGTTGCCGATCGTCCTGGCTAATCCCCACCCCGCTGTCTTCAATCAAGACTTTCAGGGCCAGGCGCTCGGAGGTCGCGGCGGTCACCACCAGCCGCAGACTGACCTCGCCCTCTTCGGTGAACTTGATTGCGTTGCTCAGCAGATTCGACAGCACCTGTTTGAGGCGTGTCGGATCCATCAGCACGTCGACGTTGCTACGGGCATCGAGTTCGATGTGCCACAGCAAACGCTTCTGCCGCGCCAGCCCTTCAAACACCCGGCACACCGACACCACCAGCTCACGCAGGTTGGCGCGTTCGGGCGCGAGGGACAAATGCCCGGTCTCGATCCGCGCGATGTCGAGAATGTCGCCGATCAGCGCCAGCAACTGTTGCCCCGCGTTGGACGCCACCTGAATCGCCAGACGATCGGTCACGCCCTCTTCTGCGCGCTTCAAGGCCAATTCAAGCATGCCGATCAAGGCATTCATCGGTGTGCGGATTTCATGGCTCATGGTCGCCAGAAACGTGGTTTTCGCCCGATTGGCGTCGTCCGCCGCGTCCTTGGCTTCCTGCAATTGCTGCAACCACTGCTGACGCCGGCGAATCTGTTGGCGCTGAAAAACGATCCAGGCTAGCGCAAGCGCCAGCAAGACCGCCGCACCGGCGAAGCCCAGGAGAATTTCGCGCCGATGTTGTATCCAGTAACTGTCATCCACCACCACATCGTGGCTCCAGCGCTCAACCAGCTCGTCCATCTGTTGCGGGGCGATGCTCAGGAGTGCCTTGTTCAGGATCGAGTGCAGTGCCGGCACTTGCGGGGCCGTCGCCAACGCGATACGCGCCGGTTGATCTCCGACCGTGCCAGTAATGCGTAGACGGTCGCGGTAGTGGCGCGCGATCAGAAAGCGCGCGACCAGCAACGAACTCACCGTCGCGTCGACCTGGCCTTTGGCAGTCATTGCCATGCCTTCAGCGGGGCTTTTGACGTCGACCAGACGAACGCGCGGCACGCGTTCCGAGAGATAACTGCGCAACGGATGGCCGCGATAAATCGCCAGCCGCTTTCCTGCCAGGTCATCAAGGTTGAGCGGTCCCTGCGCGGTGCTCGCACTGACCAGCACAAACGGATTGTTCAGATAAGCGCGAGTAAATTGCAGTTCGATTTCGCGCTCGCTGCTCGGCGTCACCACCGGCAATACATCCAGTTCACCGGCCTTGAGCTGTTCGATCTGGCGATCCAGCGAGGCGCCGCGCACGATGTCGAACTTCAGCCCGCTGCGCTGGCTGATCAAGCTCAGCAGTTGTGCCGACAGCCCGCTGAAACGACCATCGGCGTCAAAGAACGTCAGTGGTGCGAAATCGTCGATGGCACCGACGCGCACCACCGGGTGCTGGTCCAGCCACTCCTGCTCATTGGCACTGAGCTGCACCCGCGACTGTTCAGCCATCTCCGCAAAGCCCGCGCTCCAGCGTTGTTCGATGCGTTGACGGCGCTCCATGGGGATGGCCGCCAACGCCCTATCGACGATGCGCTTGAGGCGCGCGTCGCTGCGCAACAGGGCGAAGCCGAACGAGTTGGCGTCCAGTCCCGCCGGGCCGGCCAACTGCAGGTCGTTACGATAATTGGTGTTGATCAGGTAGTTGGCACTGATGAAGTCGCCCAGATAAACATCATCCGCGCCGAAGGCCACCGCACCGAGCGCATCCATTGCCGAAGGGTAGCGCTGCACGCTGGCCTGGGGATAAAACGCTTGCACGCTCGCCAGCGGCAGATAGTCCTCGACCATCGCCAGGCGCTTGCCCGCAAGATCGCTCGGCAGCCGCTCTTCGAGGCGGGTCACCAGCATCGGCTGATCTTCGGCGTAGGGTCGGGACAGGATGAAGTCCGGGTCGGCGGCCTCGAAACTGTTGGATGTGCCCAGCAGATCGAGATCACCGCGCTTGAGTGCCGCCATCACGCCATCGCGGTTGGCAAAACGGCGTACTTCGATGCGCACGCCGAGCAACTGCGCCAGCAGGTCGGCATAATCGGCGGTCAACCCTTCGAGTTCCTGTTGATTGCGGGTGATCTCGAACGGTGGGTAATCCGGTCCGGAAATCCCCATGCGCAATACCGGGTGCAAACGCAGCCATTGCCGGTCCTGTTCGTCGAGGCGCAACTGGACGTTTTCCAGCCCGGTCCGGCTCAGCACTTGCAGCACCTGCGGCGTGTCATCGGCCCAGCAGCCGGCCATCAGACCCAACCACAGCCAGACAATCCAGCTTCCCGGCCTCATGTGCGACCGCTCAGATCACATGATTGCGCTTGGCGAAATCGCGCAAGTGCACCGCTGAACCGACCCCGAGCTTTTTCATCAGACGGGTCTTGTAGGTACTCACGGTCTTGTGGCTCAGGTGCATGTCCTCGGCAATCGCTTTATTGGACTTGCCCAGCCCCAGTTGCACGAAAATGCTCAACTCACGATCAGAGAGCTGATCAATCATTTGTTTTTCGGTGGTTTGCACGGCATTCAGCGTGCTGAGGTAGTCCGGAAGCGCGGAAAAAAAGGTATGCCCCGAAACGACTGCCTTAATGGCATGGCGCAACTGTTCCAGTTGATTGGTTTTGGTTACGTAGGCCATGGCCCCGGCTCGCACGCAGCGCTCCTGATAGAACATCGGGTCGTGTGTACTGAAAACCAGCACTCGAGATCGCAGATTATTGGCCCTGATCCGCTCCAGAACGTCCAGTCCATCGAGCACTGGCAAATTCAGATCGAGTATCACCAGTTGAGGCTCGTGTTCACGAATAAGCGACACCACCTCGTTGCCTTGAGACGCCTCGTATATCTGTTTGAAACCCGCGGCTAGCAATACGATTCGGATGGCGGCGCGCACCACCGGATGATCGTCGACGATCAGCGCTGACTTCATGGCCACTCCAGGTGCAAAGTCTGACGAAACGGTCACCGACACGGGTTGATCCAGACTCAGTGGCTGTACCGGGACTGTTGCATGGAACGGGGAGCAAATCACCTGTCAGACCTGACAGTTGCGGCCGGTAATTTTTTATGCATGTGCAGCGTTTTGCACTAACGGGTAGTACTTGCTCACGGCCGGATCCTGGCGTCTGGCGGGTGCATCGACCAGCGCCATCAACTGGCTGATCGATTGTCTGGAAGGCAGCACCAAATGGCTGATCTGCACATTCTCCTGGGCGAATCCCAAGGCCGGTTGCAACGGCGCCGTGCCTTCGTTGTAGATCAACGCCTGACGAACCTGCGGGTTATCGAGGAAAAACCCCAACAAATCCAGCGAACCCGCCGCCAGTTCGGCATTGATGACCACCACATCGAACGGCTCGCAACCGTAGTCCACCAGCGTCATCAGTTCGATAAGGCTTTGCGCCGGCGCCACGCGGTAGTAATCGAGGCTGTTGAATAAGCGCTCGACTTTCATCCGGTGGAAGTGCTGCGAGTCGGCGATCAGGATGCGCAGGGCTTTATTGATCATGATTGATCTCCCGATGTCACGGTTTCTGGGTGCGGCAAGACTACGCAAGCTCCGTGGCGGGATCTGTAGGAATATTCCGAAAAAAACAGCTATTCATCGGAGGGTGAACAGTTTATTCAGTGGTACTCGGACTCCAGAACGCCTGCACCACCAATGCCGACGTCGAGATTCTCGCGACCAGGGCATCCAGTTCATCACCATCGACCGACGTTGTCGCCAGTGTCGCTTCGATTTCGATTTCATCGGCGCCAAACGCATGCACATCGACATCACTGGCCGGGTAGTTGCTGCGCTCAAGCTCGGCTTCGAGCAAGGCGAACACGGCGGTTTGCTGTGAGCGGCGGGCGATGACGTAGACGATGTTGGTGACTTCCGCCGAGACCACGTCCAGTGGCTGGCGGTTGATATTGTTGACGATCGGCCGCAGCAAGGTGTTGGCGGCGAGGATGAACAATGTGCCGAGCACGGCTTCGGCGAGCAGGTCGGCACCGGCACAGGCGCCGACCGCTGCGGAGGTCCACAGGGTCGCGGCGGTATTGAGACCGCGCACGTTGCCCTCTTCGCGCATGATCACCCCGGCGCCGAGAAAGCCGATGCCGGACACCACATAGGCGACCACGCGCACCGCGCCTTCGGCGCCGGCGAGACGGTTGGCCATGTCGACAAAAATCGCCGCGCCGACGGCGACCAGTACGTTGGTGCGCAGGCCGGCGGTGCGTTGCCGGTACTGGCGCTCGAAACCGATCAGACCACCGAGGATGAACGCGGCGCTGAGGCTGACGAGGGTGTCGAGCAGCGAATCGAGGTTGAGGTTGTTGATGGCTTGCATAAAAAACCCTTGAAAACACGCGATCCCTGTAGGAGTGAGCCTGCTCGCGATAGCGGTGTGTCAGTCACTGCAATATTGACTGACAGATTGCTATCGCGAGCAGGCTCACTCCTACAGGGGGAACAGCGTTGGCCCTGCGGTTATTGCCAGCCGAACCGGCGGATGTAGAAGCCTTTCACCGCTTGGGTCAGCGCCATGTACGCCAGCAGAATCACCGGCAGGAACACGAAGTACAGCGACGGCAGTGCCTGCAATTTGAAGTAGTGCGCCAGCGGCCCCATCGGCAGGAAGATGCCGACCGCCATTATGATCCCGGTCATCACCAGCAGCGGCAGGGCTGCACGGCTTTGCAGAAAGGGAATCTTCGGCGTGCGGATCATGTGCACGATCAGCGTCTGGGTCAGCAACCCGACCACGAACCAGCCAGACTGGAACAGCGTCTGGTGATCCGGGGTGTTGGCATCGAACACGTACCACATCAAGGCGAACGTGGTGATGTCAAAGATCGAACTGATCGGGCCGAAGAACAGCATGAAGCGCCCGACATCGCCCGGCTGCCAGCGTTGTGGTTTTTTCAGCATGTCCTCGTCGACGTTATCGAACGGAATGGCAATCTGCGAAATGTCGTAGAGCAGGTTCTGCACCAGCAGGTGCATCGGCAGCATCGGCAGGAACGGAATAAACGCACTGGCGACCAGCACCGAGAACACGTTGCCGAAGTTGGAACTGGCGGTCATTTTGATGTACTTGAGCATGTTGGCGAAGGTGCGCCGCCCTTCGAGCACGCCCTCCTCCAGCACCATCAGGCTCTTTTCCAACAGGATGATGTCAGCCGCTTCCTTGGCGATGTCCACCGCGCTGTCCACGGAAATACCGATGTCGGCGGTACGCAGTGCCGGTGCATCGTTGATGCCGTCACCCATGAAGCCGACCACGTGACCGTTGCCTTTGAGGATGCGCACGATGCGTTCCTTGTGTGACGGCGTCAGTTTGGCGAAGACGTTGGTGGTTTCCACTGCCACTGCCAGTTCGGCATCGCTCATGCGCTCGACGTCGTTGCCCAGCAGCAGGCCTTGTTGCGCAAGGCCCACTTCGCGGCAGATCTTCGCGGTCACCAGCTCGTTGTCGCCGGTCAGCACTTTCACCGCCACGCCATGTTCGGCCAGGGCCTTGAGCGCTGGCGCGGTGCTTTCCTTCGGCGGATCGAGGAACGCCACATAACCGATCAGCGTCAGTTCCTGCTCATCGGCCAGGCTATAAACTTCGCGACCTTCGGGCATCGAGCGGGCGGCAACCGCCACCACGCGCAAGCCTTCAGCGTTGAATGCTGCGGTGACCTGACGAATCTTGGTCAGCAATTCATCGCTCAAGGCTTCATCGACCTCGCCGTGCCGCACGCGGCTGCACACCGCCAAGACTTCTTCGACCGCACCTTTGCAGATCAACTGATGTGGCTGGCCACGTCCTTCGACCACCACCGACATGCGCCGACGATTGAAGTCGAACGGGATCTCGTCGACCTTGCGAAACGTCGTGCCGACTTTCAGTTCGCGGTGGACTTCCACGTGTTCCAGCACCGCGACATCCAGCAGGTTTTTCAGGCCGGTCTGGTAGTAGCTGTTGAGGTAAGCCATTTCCAGCACGTCATCGGAGTCTTCGCCCCAGACATCGACATTGCGCGCGAGGAAGATCTTGTCCTGGGTCAGCGTGCCGGTCTTGTCGGTGCACAGCACGTCCATGGCGCCGAAGTTCTGGATCGCATCGAGACGTTTGACGATGACTTTTTTCCGCGACAGGAACACCGCGCCTTTGGCCAGCGTCGAGGTGACGATCATCGGCAGCATTTCCGGGGTCAGGCCCACGGCAATCGACAGCGCGAACAGCAATGCTTCGGTCCAGTCACCCTTGGTGAAACCGTTGATGAACAGCACCAGCGGCGCCATGACGAACATGAAGCGGATCAACAGCCAGCTGACTTTGTTGACGCCTTGCTGGAACGAAGTCACCGCGCGATCGGTTGCGCCGACACGCTGCGCCAGCGCACCGAAATAGGTGCTGTTGCCCGTGGTGAGAATCACCGCCACCGCCGTTCCGGAGACGACGTTGGTGCCCATGAACAGGATGTTGTCGAGCTCCAGCGGATTGCGCGTGTCGCGATCGGCCTGACGCGGGAATTTTTCCACCGGCATCGATTCGCCAGTCATCGCTGCCTGACTGACGAACAGGTCCTTGGCGCTGAGCACCCGGCAATCGGCCGGAATCATGTCGCCGGCCGAAAGCACGATCAAATCGCCCGGCACCAGTTGCTTGATCGGCAATTCGCTGCGCGGCGCGTCACGGCGCATCACCGTGGCGGTGTTGCTGACCATGGCTTTCAGTGCGTCGGCGGCCTGGTTGGATTTGCTTTCCTGCCAGAAGCGCAGCAGCGTCGACAGCACCACCATGGAGAAAATCACCACGGCGGCTTTGAGGTCTTCGGTCAGCCACGAGATCACCGCCAACAACGTCAGCAGCAGGTTGAACGGGTTTTTGTAGCAGTGCCACAGGTGAATCCACCATGGCAGCGGCTGCTCGTGTTCGACTTCGTTGAGGCCGTATTGCGCACGCAGCGCATCGACTTCGAAATCGGTGAGGCCATCGGAATGCGTGCCGAGTGACGACAGCAATACGCCGCTGTCGCAATGCGCAGCGTCGACCAAAGTGTTGGCCAAGGTCGGCGGGACTTCACGGCTGACCGTGGTGTCGTTGATCGATTCCAGCAGCGCCAGGCGACGGAAGTGCCGGGCGATGTGGCGGGTCCGCAGAAAACCTGCGAAAAATTCCTTGAGCGTAAGTTTCATGGCTGTTGCCCCTATGGTCAGCCGGGAAACCGTCAAGCAGGTACGGCCGCGCCTCGTCCGCCGGAACAACCGGCACGGCAAGGCCTGGCGCGCCGGTCAGAAAAGACAGGCGTGTCGATAGGGCTGCGATCACGACTGTGCAGTCGAAATCACGCTCTGTTCAGCGTCGATGAGAAGGAACGTCCAGACATGGCCCAGGACGGGTCATGCACGGGATGCCGCTGCTCGCTGTTACGGCGAGACAACGGCAGAAAGGCTGCGCGTTATCTTGCCGAGAATCTGCCGGTTACCGAGACCGGCCGACAACTGTCACTCGAACAAGTACCCACTGTGGGTCTCCGCTATTGATGAAAACGCGCGAAGCTTACGCCCCGATGATGGGAGAGTAAACCGGCAAAAGGAGGTGTGTCGGGGAATGTGGGGGATGTTCAGGAAGGGTTCAGGATGATCGTTCCCACGCTCTGCGTGGGAATGCCTCAACGGACGCTCCGCGTTCGGCCTTCGATAGGGACGCGGAGCGTCCCGGGCTGCATTCCCACGCAGAGCGTGGGAATGATCTGGCCTGGAAATCGGCGTTAGCTGGCAGTCGCCAACAACAGATCCGCCATCGAACGATGCCCACGGTTCTTGCCATGCTCATACAACGAACCGGCAATCTCGTCCGCACGAATCGGCAGCACCGACAGCAGCGTGTCGCTCAGACCGTGGCTGGCCTGGCAGAACCCCTGCATGTAGATGCCGGCCTTGCAGCGCTCGTCGGTGATCAGTTTGTAGTTGCGATCGACCTCGAAGTCGCCCAGGTATTCTTCCAGCGGCGCCAGCAGTTTGCGGTGCATCTGCCGCTCGTAACCGGTGGCCAGAACCACGGCGTCGTAGTTGCGCACGGTGACTTCACCGGTGGCGTTGTTGCGCACGGCCAACTCGATGCCATTCTCGGTAGCGGTGGCTTTCTCGACGGTGGTCAGGGTGCGGAAGGAATGACGGGCAACCCCGGATACCTTCTGACGATAGAAGATGCCGTAGATGCGTTCGATCAGGTCGATGTCGACTACCGAATAGTTGGTGTTGTGGTACTCGTTGACCAGACGCTCACGCTCGGCGCTGTTCTGCTGGAAGACCAGGTCGGTGAACTCCGGCGAAAACACTTCGTTGACGAACGGGCTGTCGTCCGCAGGCTTGAGTGCCGAGCCGCGCAGGATCATGTCGACCTGTACCGACGGGAACGAATCATTCAGGTCGATAAAGGCTTCCGCCGCGCTCTGCCCACCACCGATGATTGCAATGCTCATCGGCTGATTGTTCACGCACGGCTGCTTGGCCATTTGCGACAGATACTGCGAGTGGTGGAACACCCGGGTGTCGCCCTTCAACGCCTTGAACGCCTCGGGAATGCGCGGCGTGCCGCCGGCGCTGACCACCACCGAACGGGTGGTCCGCACATGCTGCAGGCCCTGGCTGTCGCGGGAAATCACACGCAGTGCTTCAACCTGATGGTTGTGCAGCACCGGCTCGATGGTCAGCACTTCTTCGCCGTAACGGCTCTGCTCGGTGAACTGCCCGGCGACCCAGCGCAGGTAGTCGTTGTACTCCATGCGGCACGGATAGAAGGTGCCGAGGTTGATGAAGTCGACCAGACGACCGTGATACTTGAGGTAATTGACGAACGAGTACGGGCTGGTCGGATTGCGCAGGGTCACCAGATCCTTGAGGAAGGAAATCTGCAATTCGCTCTGCGTCGACAGGGTGTTGCCGTGCCAGCTGTAGTTGGCCTGCTTGTCGAGGAACAGCACATCCAGCTCGCCCTGGGTCGGGCCGCGCTCTTGCAGAGCGATGGCCAGCGCCAGGTTCGAAGGGCCGAAACCGACGCCGATCAGGTCGTGAACGATGGGCGATGCAATTGCCTGTGTCATTTCCAGTGTCCTCTGGATGAACCCCTCAACGCGGGGATAAAGCCTGGGTGGCCTGACCGGCCTGAATCAGGTCAGCAGGTCGTCTGTTGAGTAGGAACGAGGACGATGAAAAGAAATTTAACCAGCAAGGATCAATGGGCATCCCATTGTTTGATCCGCAAGCGGCAATGTTTCATGGCGTTGACGATGTGCTTTTCCACCAATGCCTTGGAAATCCCGAGGTGCTCGGCAATTTCCGGATGGGACAGACCTTCGATCTTGCGCAGCAGAAAACTTTCCCGGCAGCGCGGCGGCAACTCGGCCAGCGCGCGCTGGAGCATCTCCAGACGCTGGCCATGATCGAGGGTGCCATGGGGCGACGGGGTGAAATAGCGCTCTTCGCTGTCCAGCACGTCAAGCGATTCGACCTGACGCAAGGCGTTGCGTCGATGATCGTCGATGACCAGGTTCAATGCCGTGCGATAAAGGAAGGCCCGCGGTTGTTCGATCGGCGTATCGCTGGAACGCTCCAGCACCCGCACATAAGCGTCATGCACCACATCTTCGGCCACCTGACGGTTGCCCAGCCTGGCGTTTAGGAAACACACCAGCTCGCGATAGTAGTTTTCCAACATGACTCCCGACCGCAGCGGTGCGGTTTCGATCCTTGAGCCATCTGCGCCAGGGTCAAAAGGACAATGGCACGATGGTGGCAATTTCAGATGCGTAATTTATAGTAATTCTCATATAGATTTAAAGTGCTGTTTCGATTTGCCCGACAAATTGTTGCCGCCTATACCTGTTACCGCGTTTTTCAGCGCTTAAATTACCCACCGCGTCTCTCGTTTAAAGGACAGTTCCCCGTATCTGTCGCGTCCTGCGCCAGCGTTCGGTCGTGGCCCGCGTGCGGTGCCGGCTGGATGACGGGTCGATTTTCACTGGCCGGAACCCTGCATGAAACGTCCCCGCCCCGCCCGACGCGCCCTGCTCGTAGCCCTTTGTCTGATTCCCGTTGTCGCCGTAGCCGCCTGGCAGATATTGCCCCCCGGCCGGGACAAGTTCGCCACCGTGCAAGTCAGTCGCGGTGACATTGAAAGCAGCGTCACCGCGCTCGGCACGTTGCAGCCACGGCGCTACGTGGACGTCGGCGCCCAGGCGTCCGGGCAGATCCGCAAAATCCATGTGGAAGTCGGCGACGTGGTCAAGCAAGGCCAATTGCTCGTCGAAATCGACCCGTCCACGCAAAAGGCCAAACTCGACGCCAGCCAGTTCTCCATCGAAAACCTCAAGGCGCAGCTACAAGAGCAACAGGCCCAACACGAGCTCGCACGGCAGAAGTACCAGCGCCAGCAAAACCTCGCGGCCGGCGGCGCCACGCGTGAAGAAGATGTGCAGACCGCGCGCGCCGAACTCAAGGCCACCCAGGCGCGAATCGACATGTTCCGCGCGCAGATCCGCCAAGCCGAAGCCAGCCTGCGCAGCGATCAGGCCGAACTGGGCTACACGCGGATTTATGCGCCAATGGCAGGCACCGTGGTCGCACTCGATGCCCGCGAAGGCCAGACACTCAATGCCCAGCAACAGACACCGCTGATTCTGCGCATCGCCAAACTCTCGCCGATGACGGTCTGGGCCGAAGTCTCCGAAGCCGATATCGGCCATGTCAAACCGGGCATGACCGCGTACTTCACCACGCTCAGCGGGGGTAATCGGCGCTGGAGCAGCACCGTTCGGCAGATTCTGCCGGTGCCACCCAAACCGCTGGACCAGACCAGCCAGGGCGGTGGCAGCCCGGCCAGTTCGAGTAAAAGCGGCAGCGCGCGCGTGGTGCTGTACACCGTGCTGCTGGACGTCGATAACGCCGACAACGCCTTGATGGCAGAGATGACCACGCAAGTGTTCTTCGTTGCCGACCAGGCGAAAAACGTGCTCACCGCACCGGTCGCCGCCCTGCAAGGCAGCGCCGTCGCCAACCGGCAGACCGCGCAGGTCATCGCCGCCAATGGCGAGATTCAGTCCCGCGAAGTGAGCACCGGCATCAGCGACCGTCTTAAAGTGCAGATTATCGAAGGCTTGAACGAAGGCGATCACTTGCTGATCGGCCCGGCCGACGGCAGCGGAGGTTGAATGCAAACGCCTCTGATCGACCTGCAGGACATCCGCAAATCCTACGGCGGTGGCGACGCCCCCGAAGTTCACGTGTTGCGCGGGATCGACCTGTCGATCCACGCCGGCGAGTTCGTGGCGATTGTCGGGGCGTCCGGCTCTGGCAAATCAACGTTGATGAACATTCTCGGCTGCCTCGACCGACCGACCAGCGGTGAATACCGTTTTGCCGGGGAAAACGTCGCCGGACTCGACAGCGATGAACTGGCCTGGCTACGCCGCGAAGCGTTCGGTTTCGTGTTCCAGGGCTATCACCTGATTCCGTCCGGCTCGGCTCAGGAAAACGTCGAGATGCCGGCCATCTACGCCGGCACACCTGCCGCCGAACGGCATGCCCGCGCCGCCGCCCTGCTCGACCGTCTCGGCCTGGCCTCGCGCACCGGCAACCGCCCGCATCAGCTTTCCGGCGGTCAGCAACAACGCGTGTCGATTGCCCGCGCGCTGATGAACGGCGGCCATATCATTCTGGCCGACGAACCGACCGGCGCCCTCGACAGCCACAGCGGCAAGGAAGTCATGGCGCTGCTCGATGAACTGGCGAGCCAGGGGCATGTGGTCATTCTCATCACCCACGACCGCGAAGTGGCGGCACGGGCCAAGCGCATTATCGAAATCAGCGATGGCTTGATCATCAGCGATAGCGCCAGAAACAACCCCGACGCCCAGACCAGCGCCAATCCCGGCGCCCTGCAAGCAGTGGATCTGCGCAAACGCTTGAGCGAAGGCGCCGAAGCCACCGGGGCCTGGAAAGGCGAACTGGTGGACGCCCTGCACGCGGCGTGGCGGGTGATGTGGATCAACCGCTTTCGCACCGCGCTGACCCTGCTCGGCATCATCATCGGCGTAGCCTCGGTGGTGGTCATGCTCGCCGTCGGTGAAGGCAGCAAGCGCCAGGTCATGGCGCAAATGGGCGCGTTCGGCTCCAACATCATTTATCTCAGCGGCTCGGCGCCCAATCCGCGAACGCCACCGGGCATCATCACTCTCGACGATGTGCATGCCCTGGCAAGCCTGCCGCAAGTGCAGCGGATCATGCCGGTGAATGGCGCCGAGGCCGGCGTGCGCTTCGGCAATGCCGACCACCTGAGTTACGTCGGCGGCAATGACACCAACTTCCCGGCAATCTTCAACTGGCCGGTGGTTCAAGGCAGTTACTTCACTGAAGCCGACGAACAGAACGCGGCCGCCGTTGCAGTGATCGGCCACAAGGTGCGCACCAAACTCCTCAAAGACGTACCGAACCCGATCGGCCAGTACATCCTGATCGAGAACGTGCCGTTTCAGGTGGTCGGGGTGCTGGCGGAAAAAGGTGCCAGCTCCGGCGATTCCGACAGCGACAACCGTATTGCCGTGCCCTACTCCGCCGCCAGCGTCAGGTTGTTCGGCACGCGCAATCCCGAGTACGTGGCCATCGCTGCCGCCGACGCGCGCAAGGTCAAGGACACCGAACACGCCATCGAACAACTGATGCTGAACCTGCACAACGGCAAGAAGGATTTCGAACTGACCAACAACGCCGCGATGATCCAGGCCGAAGCGCGCACGCAAAACACCCTGTCGCTGATGCTCGGCTCGATTGCCGCCATCTCGCTGCTGGTCGGTGGGATTGGCGTGATGAACATCATGCTCATGACCGTCCGCGAACGTACCCGCGAGATCGGCATCCGCATGGCCACCGGCGCCCGCCAGCGCGACATCCTGCGCCAGTTTCTCACCGAAGCGGTGATGCTCTCGGTGGTCGGCGGCATCGCCGGCATCGCCCTCGCGCTGATCATTGGCGGCGTGCTGATTCTCAGTGAAGTCGCGGTGGCGTTCTCATTGATGGCGGTACTCGGCGCTTTTGGTTGCGCCCTGGTCACCGGTGTTGTCTTCGGCTTCATGCCGGCCCGCAAAGCTGCCCGGCTCGACCCGGTCACGGCCCTTACCAGTGAATGATCGCTCTATGAAACCGCGCCTCAGTCTGTTGACCGCCTGCCTGATACTCAGCGCTTGCGGCAGTGCCCCACAACCCCCGGACAGCGGCATCATGCCGCCGCCCGCCTGGCAATCGCCGCACAGCACCGGCGCCGAACGCGACGCGCTGCGCTGGTGGACGGGCTTCGCCAGCCCGCAACTCGATCAACTGATCGAGCAGGCCCAGGTCGGCAGTTATGACCTCGCCGCGGCCATCGCTCGCGTCCGTCAGGCGCGGGCCGACACGGTCATTGCCGGCGGTTCGCAGTGGCCGGAAATACAAGGCACCGGCAACGCCAATCGGCAGAAGCTGTTGCGCGGCGATGGCTATCGTCAATTGGATGCCGACAGCAACAACAAGGCTGTGGACTATTTCGACGTCGGCCTCAGCGCCAGTTACGAAATCGACTTCTGGGGTGGCCAGCGCGCATCGCGCGACAGTGCGCAGTTCAGCCTGCAGGCCAGCGAGTTCGATCGAGCCACCGTCGAGCTGACCCTGCTCAGCGGCGTCGCCAACAGCTACACGCAAGTGTTGTCACTGCAGGAACAAAGTCGCATTACCGCGCTTAATCTGGCCAACGCGCAAAACGTCCTGCAACTGGTGCAGACGCGCTACAACGCAGGTTCCGCCACGGCGCTGGAGCTGGCGCAACAAAAAAGCCTGGTGGCGGCGCAGCAACGCCAACTGCCGACCGTCCAGCAACAGGTCCGAGACGCGCAGATCGCGCTGGCGGCACTGCTCGGCCGCCCGGTGCAAGACCTGCCGGCCAGCCACGAGTCCTTCGACCAGTTGCAATGGCCGCCGATCTCCGCCGGTGTGCCCAGCGAACTGCTGATCCGGCGTCCGGATATTGCCCGTGCCGAGGCGCAATTGGCGGCAGCTCAGGCGAACGTGACGGTGGCACGGGCGTCGATGCTGCCGAAAATCACCTTGGGCGCGAGCATTGGCTCCGGCGCCAACCAGGCTGATGATATCTGGCGCAGTCCGTTCTACAACCTCACCGCCGGGTTGATCGCACCGATCTTCAACAACGGCCGTCTGGGCGCTGAACGCGACAAGGCCACGGCCCGCCAGGAAGAGCTGCTGCAAACCTATCGGGGCGCCATCATCAACGGTTTCGCCGACGTCGAAAAAGCCCTCAACAGCATCCGCGGCCTTGATCAACAACGGCAGTGGCAGAGTGAAGAACTGAACCAGGCGCAAACCGCTTTCAACATCGCCCAGAGCCGGTATCAGGCCGGCGCCGAGGACTTGCTGACCGTGCTGGAAACCCAGCGCACGCTGTATGCAGCGCAAGACCAGAATGTGCAACTGCGGCTGTCGCGAATGCAGGCGAGTATTGCTTTGTACAAAGCACTGGGCGGCGGCTGGCAGGCGCTGTAATCGCGCAGCCCGGCCAAGCGCTTTCGCGAGCAGGCTCGCTCCCACAGGGATCACGTTCCAATTGGAGGAATGCGGTCAACCTGTGGGAGCGAGCTTGCTCGCGAAGAACGATGACGCCGTCTCAGAGCGAAGTCTGTTTCGGTTTCAGATTGCGCGCATACCACGGCCGTTGCGGCACGCGGCGGAACAGCCCGGCGAGTTTCTTCTCGTCATTGAGGAAGGTGATACGCAGCGCCAGCTTCATGGTTTCCGGGTCCATCTCCACGGTCTTGCCCGCCTGCAACCCCGGTGTGGTGCTGCAACCATGGGTGACCGGACCCAGCCACGGATCATCGACCTCGTTCCAGCGCCCCGGTGCAAACCACTGCACACCATTGACCACTTTGCGAGTGACCTGGCCTGGATGGAAGCGCTCGTGGGCGCGGAACCAGTCCTCAATACGATCGTCGATCCAGCCATGGAAATGCCAGAAGGCCGGGTTGACGTGAGACGAAAAAGGATCGCCCAAAAAGTCGTTTTCCGCGCCATACCAGCGCGGTGCGAAATCGGCCTGATCGCGGGCGAACGGCACTGGCTGACCGTTGGACGGATCACGCGGCACTGACGCCCAGCGCATGTGCAGCCAGTCGTGCAGCCCCAACTCGACCTCGGAACCGAACTGGCCGAGCGTGAGCCTGGCCAGGTACACCGGGTCACGGTATTGCGACTCCCAGACCTGGAAGTTGCTTTCGTAGGTCTCGGCGGTCTTGATGTCGCTGACCCACTTGCTGTACTCGTCATCTCCGTCAGCCAGCCATGCGGGCGGCAGCGCCGTGCCGTCATGGTTGTCGAAGTAACGGGCGAAGCCCGGGCGATCACGGATCAATTCCGGCTGTGGCAGCGGAAAGTATTCCCACGATGGCAGGTCCTGCATTGAACGCGCCGTGCCGAGCATGTGCCGGTGCATGAAGAAGAAATCCACACCGGAGCCATTGCGGTCCTTGCGCGGCCCACGGGCATCGCGCTCCTTGTCGCGTGGTCCAGGCTGCCAGCCGATGCCGCGCAAGGCTTCGCGCTTGTCTTCAGGCAAGGTGTGCCACTTGTCCCGCGTGGCATGCCACAACTGGTGAAACAGTCGGTGTTCGGGGGAAATCAGCCAGGCCAGCAGCGGCGGATTCAGTGGCGTACGTTCACGCGCCTCGGGAAACAGGCGCTTGACCGCGACGAAACCATTGTCCTGTGCCGGCAAGGACAAGGGACGATCCAGACGCAACGCTTTACCGCTGAGGGTGCCTTTGCCGGCGTTGCCGAAATCGGCCCAGACCTCATCCAGGATCATTTCCAGCTCATAGTTGATCTGGCCTTGCGCACCGACCAGTCGCCAGCTCAGTTTCGCCGCATCGGCACCGGCCAGATCGCCAAGAATTCGGTAACGCGGTGTTTCGCCGGAGCGCAGACGCTCCGGCGTATCAAGGAAACCACAGACGCCACGGCCTTTCTGGCCGATGTCGAGGAATACTTGCAGGCCCTTGGTCGGCAGGCCTTCGAGGCCAGCGTCACGGCCTTCAAAGCGAATATCCCAGATGCCACGCAGGGCACTGGCCAAACGTTGTCCGGCGAGGTCGGCGACGTCGAAAGACGCTTCACCCGGTGTGATCGTCGGATCCGGCTTCGTCCACTCACGATGCCCAAAATAAGCCGCCGGCACGGCAGCGCCGGTCAGCGCCAGGCCCGCCATGAACCATCGTCGAGAAATCTTCATTGCCCTACCTGTGTCAGCCATGAAGCAGGCTTTATCCAAGCTAGAACGTTTGCTGCCCGGGCAAATTTAAGCAGTCATTTTCGTCACGGGGCGCTCGTCCTAAATTTCCCTGCCGATCGCTCGTTCCTCCCAGATAGCAAAGGCTTTGCGCCTGCACCTCGATGGCGAACCCGACTGAGATGGCAATGACAAAACCACGTTCGAAAAAGGCTCTATTCATCGGCCTGCCCTTAGCCCTGGCGATCAGCGCCGGCGCAGGCTTTGCCGCTTGGCAGCACGGGTTCAAGGATGAGCTCGGCTACCCGGCGAAGATCGTCAAGCAGGCGGATGAACTGCACGAACGCATGCTCTCCTTCGACAGCCATGTCAGCCTGCTGCAGGACTTCGGCACCCAGGGCAACGAAGCCGATAAAGACGGTACAGGCCAGTTCGACCTGGCCAAGGCTGGCCGTGGGCGCTTGTCCGGCGCCGCGCTGACCATTTTCGGCTGGCCGGAGATGTGGAACGGCCCCGGCGCGCCGCACAAGCCAACCGCAGGTTTCATCGACGAGGCCCGCAATCAGCAGGAAATCCGTTACCGGATGATCTCCGGCATGGTCCGCGACTACCCCAATCAAGTCGCGATCGCCTATACCCCGGACGATATGCGGCGCCTGCACGGCGAAGGCAAATTCGCGATTTTCATCAGCATGCTCAACGCCTATCCACTGGGTCATGACCTGAACCTGCTGGACCTGTGGACGGCACGCGGCATGCGCATGTTCGCCTTCAGTTACATCGGCAATAACGACTGGGCCGATTCTTCGCGCCCGCTGCCGTTTCTGAATGATTCGCCGGACGCCCTCGACGGCCTCTCGGACCTGGGCAAGCAGGCCGTCAAACGTCTTAACGATCTGGGCGTGATCATCGACGTCTCGCAAATGTCCACCAAGGCGTTGGAGCAAGTCGCACAACTGAGCCGTACGCCACTGGTCGCCTCGCACTCGGCGCCGCGAGCGATGGTCGACATTCCGCGCAACCTCAGCGACAAGGAAATGCAGCTGATCAAGAACAGCGGCGGCGTGGTGCAGATCGTCGCGTTCTCGCAGTACCTGCGTCCGCTCACTCAGCAAACCCAGGACAAACTCAACGAACTGCGCAAGGAGTTCGACCTGCCGCCGCTGCCAAACCTGGCGATGGCGTTGATGCCTGGCGATCCGATCATTGCCGCCTGGTCCGAGCGCAAGTTCGGTCAGTACGCCAGCCGCCTCTACGCGATCCTCGAAGGCGAGCCGAAAGCCAGCCTCAAGGATCTGGGCGACGCCATCGAATACGCCGTGCGCAAGATTGGCATCGACTATGTCGGGATCAGCTCCGACTTCAATGAAGGTGGCGGCGTCAAAGGTTTCGAGAACGTCGGCGAGGTCCGTAATGTCACCGCCGAACTGCTGTCGCGCGGTTACTCCGAAGCCAACATCGCCAAGCTCTGGGGCGGCAATTTCCTGCGGGTCTGGGGCGAAGTCGAGAAAGCCGCAAAACCGGCACTGGCCAGCGCACAGGGAACCGCCAAGCCATGAGCAACCGTCGTGACTTTCTGAAACAAGCCGGGGTTCTCGCCGCCGCGTTGCCACTGGGCGCCAGCCTGCCGACTATCGCCAGCGCCGTCGTGGCTGCACCTGCACCGCGCAACAAATGGGCGCAGCTGCAGCAATTGTTCGATCAGGATCCGGACTACCTGCACTTCTCCAATTTCCTGATCACCTCGCACCCGCAACCGGTGCGAGAGGCCATTGAACGGCATCGCGCCGCGCTCGACAAAAATCCGGGTCTGGCCATGGACTGGGACTTCGGCGTGATTGAGCAACGCGAGGAAAACGTACGTGTGTGGGCCGGTCAATACCTGCAAGCCAACGCTAAACAGATCGCCCTGACCGGCAGCACCACCGAAGGCCTGACCATGATTTACGGCGGCGTGCATGTCCGTCCCGATCAGGAAATCCTGACCACCGTTCACGAACACTATGCCACCCACACCATCCTCGACCTGCGCAAGGAGCGCGAGGGTACGCAGGTGCGCAAGATCCGCCTGTTCAAGGACCCGCAGACCGCAACCAAAGCTGAAATTCTCGCCGCCATCGACAATGCGATCCGACCGCAAACTCGCGTAGTGGGCATGTGCTGGGTGCATTCGGGCAGCGGCGTGAAGCTGCCGATCGGTGACATCGGCGCCATCGTCGACAAGCACAACCGTGGCCGCAGCGATGCCGACCGGATCATCTACGTGGTCGACGGCGTGCACGGTTTCGGCGTGGACGACCTGAGTTTCGCGCAGATGAACTGCGATTTCTTCATCGCCGGCACCCACAAGTGGATGTTCGGCCCGCGCGGCACCGGCATCGTCTGCAGCCGTTTCGAGGAGGTCAAATACGTGACGCCGATCACCCCGACCTTCTCCGAGGCCACGACGTTTTCCACCACCATGACACCCGGCGGCTACCACGCCTTCGAGTATCGCTGGGCGCTGGACGAAGCCTTCAAGCTGCACCTGCAACTGGGCAAGGCCGACGTCGAAGCACGTATCCATGCACTCAACAGCTATCTGAAGAAACGTCTGCTGGAACACCCGCAGATCGAACTGGTTACGCCGCTGAGTCCGCAACTGTCCGCCGGTTTCACCTTCTTCCGCATCAAGGGCCGGGACAGCGGCAAGGTCGCCGCCTACCTGATGCAGAACCGGGTGGTCGCCGATGCCGTGGAGCGCGATGTCGGCCCGGTGGTGCGCACGGCGCCGGGCTTGCTTAACGACGAAGCGCAAATCGACCGCTTGATGGCGCTGCTGACCAGACAGCTGTAAGCGCCCCCGCGCCCCCGTTTCCTTTCAACCTGTTATCGAGAACCCTGATGAACAGTCGTGAACTGCGTAAATTTTCCCTGAAGACGTTGCCCGCTCTGGGCCTGCTGGCGGTGCTGGCCAGCGCACTGCCAGGGCTTGCCCAAGCGTCCGAGTCCCTCAAACCCGGCAAGGTTTTCAAGGACTGCAAGGACTGCCCGGAAATGGTCGTGCTGCCCACCGGTACTTTCACCATGGGCACGCCGGACGACGAAGTCGGCCGCGAACCGGACGAAGGTCCGATGCACCCGGTGACCTTTGCCAAACCGCTGGCCATCAGCCGTTTCCAGGTGCTCCGGGGCCAGTGGGACGCCTACCTGGCCGACAGCGGTTACGCGATGCCCGATGGCGACAAGCGCCCGGGTCGCGCGTGCAAGGCCGGCATCCCCGACTACCAGGGCAGCGATCCGAAGCAGCAGTACACCGACAAACATCCAGCGGTGTGCATGAATTTCACTGAAGCCGAGGCCTATGTGGCCTGGCTGTCGAAGAAAACCGGCAAGGCTTATCGACTGGTCAGCGAATCGCTGCGTGAATACGCCGCCCGCGCCGGCAGTACCGGGCCTTTCCCCTTCCCGTTCGATGAAGGCAAGGAATACAGCATTGCCAAACACGCCAACACCTATGGCGCTGCCGATGGCTATAACTTCACGGCGCCGGCCGGCACCTTCCCGGCCAACGCCTTCGGCGTCTACGACATGCACGGCAACATCTACGAGTGGACGGCCGACTGCTACCACGAAAACTACGTTGATGCGCCGAGCGACGGCAGCGCGTGGCTGACCGGCGACTGCAAGATTCGCCGCATCCGCGGTAACGACTGGGGCGAAGCACCGGTGTTCTCGCGCTCCGGCAACCGCAACGCGACTTACATCGACGACCGCGGCGACTGGATCGGCTTTCGCGTCGCGCGCGATCTGTAACGCCGAGCCGCTCGCTCGTCGCCTCAGTCCTCGATAAACCCGCGGGCGGCTAAATCGCTGCCCGCGGGTTTCGTCTTTTAACCAGCCCAACCCTTGAACCAATGCCCTTACAGGCACCAGAAGCGGAAACCTCCATGACCACAAAATCGCGCGGAGCCATCAGTGAAGTCCTCGGCCTGCTCAAGCCTTACCGGGTCGTCGTGGCGCTGTCGATCCTGCTCGGCATGCTCGGTGGCGTCAGCGTCACCGCCCTGCTGGCGACCATCAACAAAGCCCTCAACGGCACAGGCAGTCCGTCCGCGACGGTACTGGCGACGTTTGCCGGCCTCTGCGCCTTTGCCCTGTTGACCTCGATTCTGTCGGACATCGGCACCAACCATGTCGGCCAGCACATCATTGCCGGGCTGCGTAAATCGCTGGGTGAAAAGGTCCTGCTGGCGCCCATTGAACAGATTGAGCGGTTCCGCAGCCACCGCTTGATTCCGGTGTTGACCCACGATGTCGACACGGTCAGCGACTTCGCCTTTTCCTTCGCGCCACTGGCCATCGCGTTTACCGTGACCCTCGGTTGCCTGGGTTATCTGGCGTTCCTCTCCGTACCGATGTTCATCCTGCTGCTGGTGGCCCTGGTGATCGGCATTGCCGTGCAATACGTCGCCCGCAACAAAGGCATCAAAGGCTTCGAAACAGCGCGCGAAGCCGAGGATGAACTGCAAAAGCATTACAGCGCGATTGCCGCGGGCGCCAAGGAGTTGCGCATTCACCGGCCACGCCGCCAGCGCATGTTCAGCCAGCGCATCGAAGGCACCGCCGACTTCATCTGCCAGACCCATATCCGCTCGGTGAACATTTTCGTGATGGCGAAGACGTTTGGCTCGATGCTGTTTTTCGTGGTCATCGGCCTGGTACTGGCCTTGCAGTCGCTGTGGCTGGACACTGACAAAGCCGTGCTCAGCGGGTTTGTGCTGGTGCTGCTGTACATGAAGGGCCCGCTGGAATACCTGATCACCACCCTGCCGGTGATCAGCCGCGCGAACATCGCGTTCAGACGCATCAATGACCTGGCCGAACAGTTTTCATCGCCAGAACCGCACCTGCTGCTGAACGATGCCGCACCGGTGAGCAAAACACCGGTCCAGCACCTGCAAATGCATAACGTGCATTACGCTTTCCCACCGGTCAAAGGCAGTGCCGCGTTCGAGTTGGGACCGGTCAACCTGAACATCGCACAGGGCGACATCGTGTTTATCGTCGGCGAGAACGGCGGCGGTAAAACCACCCTGATCAAATTGCTGCTGGGCCTTTACGCGCCGCAACGCGGTGAAGTGCTGTTCAATGGCGAAGTGGTTGATGCGCGTGCCCGCGATGACTACCGCCAACTGTTCACGACCATTTTTGCCGACTACTACCTGTTCGATGAACTGGTCCAGGGCGATCAACAGGTACCGGCCGACGCCGGCCATTATCTGGAGCGTCTGGACATTGCCCACAAGGTGAGCATCCACGACGGCGTATTCAGCACCACGGACCTGTCCACCGGTCAACGCAAGCGTCTGGCCCTGATCAACGCCTGGCTGGAGGAGCGTCCGGTGCTGGTATTCGACGAGTGGGCCGCCGACCAGGATCCGGCCTTCCGGCGGATTTTCTACACCGAGTTGCTGCCGGAACTGAAACAGCTGGGCAAGACCATCATCGTGATCTCCCACGACGACCGTTACTTCGACGTCGCCGATCAACTGGTGCGCATGGAAGGTGGCCGGGTCGTCACCCACAAAAAGCCCCTCGAAACTGCCTGAGCAAATGCCCCTTGCCTGCCGACAGCACCGGCGTGCTGTCGGCCTTCACCTGAATGTTTATCACCGTGGATCCGGCTGTCGGCAACACCGTCAGCGGCCACGGTGCTGCCAACCGCGAGAAACCGATGAACGACTTACTCGATGATGAGGTGCTGGCGCTGTTGATGGCGGATGCCGGCCTGCAACACCAGGGCATCACTGCCCGCCCCCTTCCGGCCCCGGCCCCACTCTCATTTGCGCAGCAGCGTTTGTGGTTCGTGCAACAACTGAACCCGCACAGTGCCGCGTACAATTTGCCACGCGCGGTGCGCCTGACCGGCGCCCTGCAACCCCGGCACCTGGAAGCGGCGCTGAACAAAGTCATTGGACGCCACGATGTGCTGCGCAGCAGGATTGTCCAAATCGACGGCGTGGCGATGCAGGTGGTCGATGAGCAGGCGGCACTGAACCTCGCCGTCGAAGACCTGCGCCACTTGAGCGCCCAGGCGCGTGAGCCGCAGATTGCCGAGCGCATCGCCATCGACGCCGGCATGCCCTTCGACCTGACACGGGCGCCGCTGATGCGCGCGACGCTGCTACAGATTGGCGAAGACGAATACCTGTTATTGCTGAACATGCACCACATCGCGTCCGATGCCTGGTCGAACGCGATTCTGCTTAACGATCTGATGCAAGCGTATGCGCAGGTCAGGGCGGATGATCCATCGCCGTTGCGCCGACCCGCCATTCAATACGCCGACTACGCCCACTGGCAACGCGGCGAATACCTCAACAGCCCGGCGTGCGCCGCCAGCGCCGACTATTGGCGCAACTACCTCGGCCAGGCCCTGCCGCCACTGGACCTGGCGACCGATTTCCCTCGCCAGGAACACCACAGCCATCCGGCCGGCAAACACGCCTTCAGCCTGCCGCTCGAGTTGACGCAGAAACTCAACCGCTTCTGCCAGCATGGCGGGCTGACGCCGTTTGTGGTGGCGCTCGGCGCCTGGCAACTGCTGTTGAGCCGCTACAGCAACCAGTACGACTTTACCGTCGGCGTGCCGAACGCCAGCCGTAATCGCAGCGAAACCCAGGAGCTGGTGGGCTTTTTTGTCAGCGCCCAGGTTTATCGCGTCAGGCTAGATCCGCAGCTGCCGTGCAAGGATTTCCTGCAGCGCCTGCGCGGGGAAACCCTGGCCGCACTGGATCATGCCGACTACCCGTTGGAGCTGAGCTTCGATGACTTGCAACTGCAGAGCAACCGGCAGAGCAATCCGTTGTTTCAAGTGTTGTTCAACTGGCGCACGGAAACGCCTGGCGAGGGGCCGCTGACGCTGGGTGATCTGGCCGTGGACTTTGTCCAGGCGGGCACGACGCAGGCCAAATTCGACCTGTCGCTGGACGTCGGTTACGCCCTGGACGGCATCGACGCCAGTCTCGAGTACAGCCGCGATTTGTACACCCCTGCCACGATCGAGCGCCTCGCCGGCCATTGGCAGACTCTGTTGCACGCCATCATTGAAGATTCCAGTGTCGCGCTCAGTGAACTGGCGCTTCTGAGCCCAGAAGAAAACCGCGTCCAACGCGTGCAATGGAATCCGCCCGCCTGCGCCCTGCCCACCGAAGGCGTGCACCAGTTGTTCGAACGCCAGGCACAGACGACACCGGACGCGCCTGCGCTGATCGTTGATGATCTGCAATTGAGCTATGCGCAGCTGAACCGTGCGGCCAATCAGTTGGCTGGCAGCTTGATCGACTGCAATGTCGGCCCCGAAGTACGGGTGGGCATCGCGGTTGAACGCTCGGCGCAGATGATCATCAGCTTGCTGGCGGTGCTCAAGGCGGGCGGCGTGTATGTGCCCCTCGACCCCGATTACCCGCCGGAGCGCCTGACCTGGATGATCGAAGGCAGCGGCCTGAGCGTTCTGCTGACGCAACATTCGCTGCTTGCACGCCTGCCGTCAGTGCCCTCGGTGAACGTGGTCTGCGTCGATGACAGCCCCCCTCACGATGACCGTCACAGCGACAATCCACCGTGCCGTACCTTCGCCAGCAACCTGGCGTATGTGATGTTCACGTCGGGTTCCACCGGTCGCCCGAAAGGTGTCGGCATCACCCACGCGGCGCTGGCCCGGCATGCACAAGTCGGCCTGGAATTCCTCGGGCTGACGCCTGCTGATCGCGTGCTGCAATATGGCACCTTCAATTTCGACGCGTTTGTCGACCAGCTCTACCCGGCCTTGATCTGCGGCGCCTCGGTGGTCCTGCGCGGGCAGGAACTCTGGGACAGTCAAACGTGGTACGAACAATTGCTGGACAAGAAATTCAGCGTCAGCGAACTGACCACCACGTACTGGAACATGCTGGCCAAGGACTTTGCCGCTGCCGGCCCACGGGATTACGCGACACTGCGCCAGGTCGTCGTCGGCGGTGAAGCGATGCCGCCAGAGGCCGTCGCCGCGTGGGGTACCGCCGGGCTTGGCCATGTGCGCCTGCTCAATGTCTACGGCCCGACAGAAGCCACTGTCGACTCGACGATGCTCGATTGCAGCGACTACGCCGCTGGACGCGTGGCGCTGCCGAAAACCATGCCGATTGGCCGGCCGCTGCCTGGTCGCGCGGTTTATCTGCTCGACAGCGGCGGCCAACTGGCTCCCGTCGGCACCGTGGGTGAACTGATGATTGCCGGCGATCTGCTTGCGCGGGGTTACTTCAATCAACCGCAACTGAGCGCCGAACGCTTTATCCCGGATCCGTTCAGCCCCCGCGGTGGACGCCTCTATCGCACCGGCGATCTGGCCCGCTTCAACGCTGACGGCGTGATCGAATACGTCGGCCGCCTCGACCATCAAGTGAAAATTCGCGGTTTCCGCATTGAGCTGGGCGAAATCGAGTCATGCCTGCTGCAGTCGCCAGCCGTGCGTGAAGCCGTGGTCGTCGCCCGCGAGGCGGTGACCGGTACACAGTTGATCGCCTACGTAGTGCCTCACGCCAGCGAGGTCTCGAATGAACAGCAACAACAGCAGGCCCTGCGCCAGACCCTCAAGGCCGAACTCGGCAGCCAGTTGCCAGGCTACATGGTGCCGGGGCACCTGATGGTGCTGACGGCGATGCCGCTGAGTCCGAACGGCAAACTGGACCGCAAGGCGTTGCCATTGCCCGAGTTCAATCAGCCTCACGCAACGTTCCGCGCACCGCAGACACCCCTGGAAACAGCTCTGGCCGAGCTCTGGCAAGAAGTGCTGCACGTCGAACGCGTGAGCCTCGACGATAACTTCTTCGAGCTGGGCGGGCATTCGATCCTGGCCATTCAGTTCATTGGCGCATTGAATACGCGCCTGGGAATCAAACTGGCCTTGCAGCAGATGCTCGCGCACCCGACCGTGGAAACATTGGCGCGATTCATCGCCATGGACCATCAACAGCAGGTGCAATGCGTGGTCGAACTCACAGCCGCGAACGCTTCGGCTTCCCCACTGTTTTGCCTGCACCCGAGCGGCGGAATCGTCTTCTGTTATCAGCCGCTGGCCCAGCGTTTGAGCCAACACACACGCACCTTCGGCATCATGCACAAAGGCTTTGCCGACAAGGACGCCAGCACCCAGACCTGGGCCGAGATGATTGCCGAATACACCGAGCAGATTGTCGCCAGACACCCCGAGGGTCCTTATCGCCTGATGGGTTGGTCGCTCGGCGGAGCGATTGCCATGGATGTCGCCGCTGCGCTGGAACGCCAAGGCAGGCAGGTGACGTTCCTGGGGCTGGTCGATACCACCCTGCCGGAGAATATTTTCCCCGCCGATCTGCCCCGCAAACCACGGGAAGAAGACAACCCCGATTACCTCAGCGCGGACAACGAACTGTCGGTGGCCGTGGAAATGTTCAGTTTGATGTTTGCTCATCTCGAGGAGCCGGCGGCACGCTACATCGCCGCGAATCCGACGACTGATCTCAAGGCCTTTTATCAGTGGGCCAGCCAGCAGGCCGCCACGGACGAGCAGGCGATGATCAAGACCCTGGAAGCCATCAAGCAGGAAATCATGAATGCCCAGGCGTTCGACATCCATGACCGACTGGTGAAAAGCTTTGACGCCTTTTCGCTGCCGCTGCTTGCCGTCAAGGCCAGTTGCTGGTGGTCGCTGTCGCACAAGACCCTGGAGCAAGTGCTGCACTCCGAACAGGTCTTGCGCCAACACACCGTGGGCGGTCAGTTGCAAGGTTCGGTTCACTCGCCATTGCCGCACCGCAGCATGATCTATGGCGAATCCCTGCTGGACTCCTTCGAAACCGTACTCCTTGAATGTGAGGCGGCGCACGGCTGAACCCTCACCCGCTGCCAATGAAAAACGTAGAAGCCATGGCTTCTGCGTTTTTTTTGTCCGTCATTTCTTCCGTCGTGGTATCGACGAGAAAACCCGCGCAAAAAAAAACGGCCCACGCTCTTCGTCAAGAAGCGTGGGCCGTTTCGGCGTTGCGTCAGCGCATCAGAACTGCGGGGTGTACTTCACGGAGAACATCACGTTGCGTGGGTCACCGAAGTTGTTGTTACCACTGAGCTGGTTGTAGGCCGAGGTCACGTAGCTCTTGTCGAACAGGTTGTTGGCATTGACGGCCAGACCGATCTCAGGCGTCAGCTGGTAGGCGACACGCGCGTTCCACACGGTGTAACCCGGCACCTCGTAAGTGCCTTCGTAACCCAGGGTGTGGTTCTGCGTGGTGAAGCCCAGACCTGTGCTCAGACGGTTGAAGTCACCGGTGAACTGGTAGTTGCCCCACACGCGCAACATGTGTTTCGGCGTCCAGGTGCTGAAGGTGCGGCCTTCCATGTCCGGATCATCGAGGTACTTGGTGGTGTTGTAGGTATAACCGGCAAACAGCTGCAGGTTGTCCGTTACAGCACCACTGATTTCGGCATCCAGGCCCTGGCTGCGCACCTTGCCCGCAGCGGTCGAGCAGTACCAGCCATCACATTCCATGCCCCCGGAAATATCGTCGACGGCGCGGTTTTCCTGGTCGTAACGGAACAGGGCCAGGGAGGTGTTGACCCGACCGTCCATCAGCTCACCCTTGAGGCCGATTTCGTAGTTGCTGCCGATGATCGGCTTGAGCATCGAACCACCGGCATCACGCACGGTCTGCGGCTGGAACACGTCGGTGTAGCTGGCGTACACCGCCCACTCGCGGCTCAGGTCGTAGACGATACCGGCGTAAGGCGTGACTTCACCGGTTTCGGTCAAGGTGCTTGGCTCATCGGTAACGATCGTGCTGCTTAAAGCCGTCTGAGTCTTGGATTTGTAGCTGTAGTCATACCAACTGACGCGCGAGCCCAGCACCAGCGTCAGGTCATCGACCGGTTTGACACGCCAGGTGCCATACAGACCTTTCTGACGGATGTCGTACTTACTGTTGATGCCGCGACCACCCGGGGTGTTGAGCAGGCTGTCGTAGCTGATGTCCGGACGGTCGTGATTGATATTGAAGATCGTGTCGGTCGCGCTGTTGGTGAACGTACGACCGAGCTGATCATCCGTCTCCAGCTGGGAGTAGTTGCCACCCAGCATGACTTCCTGCTGCATCGACAACGCTTCGAACTTGCCGGTCAGGTTCATGTCCAGACCCACTTTGGTGGAGTCGAAATCGGTCACGAAGTCGGCATATTGCAGACCGCTGCCATCCGCCTTGAGACCGGCACCGGAGCTTTGCAGGCGCTGGCTTTTCGAGGTGTTGGTTTCGGTCATTTGCACCGCACCGACTTTGAACGCCCAGTCTTCGTTGAAGCGATGTTCGAGGTCCGCATAAAGGGTGGTGACATCGATTTGCGAGTGGTTCCATTTGGCACCACCGTAGGTCGAGCGTCCGACGTCCGGCATCGAACCGTCGGCGTAGCGAGGCAGGCCACGGATCATCGGGCGCGACTCGGCTTCAGTGCGGCTGACCGCCAGACCCAGCGTGGTGTCTTCACTCAGATCGAAGTCCATCGAGCCATACAGCGAATGGGTTTTACTCCACTCGCTGTCGATGAAAGAGTTGCTCTGGTCTTCGTCGACAACGAGGCGACCACGGATATTACCGGCCTGATTCAGCGGGCCACCCGCGTCCAGTTGCAGACCATAGTGATCCCACGAACCGGCCTTGCCGGTAATGGTCACGGTCGGTGCCGCCTGACCGCGCTTGCGTACCAGGTTGATGGCGCCGCCCGGGCTGCCGGTGCCCTGCAGCAGGCCCGAGGCACCGCGCAGGATTTCCAGACGGTCGAAGAAGATCAGGTCCTGGGTCGCCCAGTTGCCCAGCGAATAGGTGTTGCGTGGAATCGGTACACCGTCATATTGCCAATCGTCGATCTGGAAACCGCGCGAGGAGATGATCAGGCCCTTGCCGACGCCTTGCAGGCCGACGATACCGGTGGTCTGGTTCAACGCATCTTTGAGGTCGACCAGATCCTGGTCGTCCATCTGCTTGCGCGTCATCACCGTGACCGACTGCGGAATTTCCTTGAGGGTGTGGGTGCCCTTGCCGATCGTGACGGCATTGGAGGTGTACGAGTTGCTGCCTTCGGTCGTCGCGCCGACCTGTTGTGCGCTGATGTTGGTCGCGCCCAGTTCCAGGCCCTGGGTGCTGCTGCCACGCACCAGCATCAGGGTGTTGCCCTCGACGCTGTAGCGCACGTCGGTGCCCCTGAGCAATTCGGCGATGGCCGCCTGCGGGCTCATCTTGCCGCTGACCGCGTGGCTCTTGAGCCCGGCCATGTCGTCAGCGTTGTAGATCACTTGCTGGTTGGTCTGTTGACCGAACGCCTGTAGCGCCTGTGGCAGCGATTGCGCCGGAATATTGATGCTGACGTTTTCAGCCATCACCTGAGCGCTTAAAGGCAATACACAGACCAGCCCCAGACCGCTCAACACGCGACGTGAACGCAGGCCGCGGGACATGACGAGTGCCTTGAACAGAGGTTTCAACTCATGAATTGCTGACATCGTGCTCTCTATTATTGGTAGAAGTGAAAGTCCATTGGGCCAACGGGCCCGCCGCTGTCTGCACAGGTGAACCGCACGCTGTCATTGGCCCTGCGGGCGACATGGCAGTGTGTGGCCGATCGGCCCCTCCCCGGGCTCGATCATCTGGCTGGACATCGGCGAAATATTTTCTGCTGAACAAACCAGTGCATTGGCGGCCCTGCCTGACACGATTTGCCCACATACCCTATTAAGACGCAGCACCTGCAAAAAACCGGAATGAGTTTATTTATCATTAACGCAGAAAGTTAAAAAAAAGGCCGACGCTGTTGGGCGACGGCCTTTTGTTTCTTTCTGTGTCAGCTTGTTTGCGCAGCCTTGGCGGCCTGCAACTGCCGCGCCTGCTCGGTCAGACGGGCCTTTTCCTCGGGACTCATCGCTTCCATGCGCAGACGTACCTGAGCCAGTTTTTCCAACTGCCCCGGGCTGCTTTCCAGCGCCCGCAACGCCAGCGCCAGCGACGCCACGGTCGGATGGTCGAAGACCAGGCCCGGGTGGATTTCGCATTGCAGCAACTTGCGAATACCGGCCACCAGTTTGATCACCAACAGCGAATGGCCTCCGGCCGCGAAGAAGTCGCGCTCGATGCTCAAGCGTTCAAGCCCCAGCAGTTGCGCCATGCGCGCGGCGAGCAGTTGCTCAAGTGCATCACGCGGCGCTACGCCTTCGTCATCCGCTGCCGTAGCGGCCAATTGTTGCAGCGCCTTGCGATCAATCTTACCGTTGGCCAGCCGTGGGAAACGCTCGATCAGTTGCAGGTGCTGCGGCACCATCACGGCAGGCAGACGTGCACTCAGCTCGGCACGTGCGATGTCGAGCTGACCCGCGGTCGCATCCGGTTGCGCCACGATAAACGCCAGCAGGCCCTGTTCAGCCGACACGGCAGGCAGCACCAGCGCTTCGGCAACCGATGGCAGGCGCAGCAGCTCGGCTTCGATTTCCGCGAGTTCGATACGGAACCCGCGCACCTTGACCTGCTGATCACGCCGACCGTGCAACTGGATCGCCCCGTCGGCGCGGTAACGTGCCAGATCTCCGCTGCGATACAGACGCTGCGCAGCATCGAATGGACTCTGGATGAACGTCTGCGCATCGGCCTCGGCATTCAGGTAGCCACGGCACAATTGCGCACCGCCCAGGTACAACTCGCCCAGCACCCCGACGGGCGCCAGACGCAAATCAGCGTCCAGCACATACACCTGATTGTTGCCCAGCACGTGGCTCAGCGCCGAGCAATCGCTGGCCGTGCCGTCCAGTGTCAGTGGGTGAATCATCACGCCGACGGTGGCTTCGGTCGGGCCATAGTGGTTGAACACCCGGCAATCACTGCGCAGTCGCGCAATGCGCTCGATCAGCGTCGGCGCAACCGGTTCGCCGCCCAGTACCAGCGTGTGCGGCAAGGTTGCCTGCTGATGGTCGAGCAACGCCGCAAGGTGCGACGGCACGATTTTCAGGCAGTCGATCTGATGCTGCTGCAGGAACTCGGCGAACAAGGCACCGTCTTGCATCTGTGCATCGCTGGCGACGTGCAGAGTGGCCCCATTGAACAACGCACCGAACAACGCCGTGTTGCCCAGATCTGCCGCGACCGTAGAACTGAAACCGATGTTTTTGCATGGCTCCAGACCCAGCGCCTGACTGGCCTGAGCGACGTAATTGAGCAATTGCCGATGCTCGATCACCACGCCTTTTGGCACACCGGTAGAGCCGGAGGTAAACAGCACGTAAGCGATGTCGGTGCCTTGAGTCGCAAGCACCGGCAACGGCACGCCCGACGCGTCGAGTTGTGCCAGCGTCAGGGCTTTGTGCGACTGACCCTGCCAGGCCGTCACGTGTGTTGCATCGGTCAACAACAGTGCGGCGCCGGCCTGTTCCAGCATCAATGCCTGACGCGCCTGTGGCCACTGCACATCCAGCGGCAGATACGCGCAACCGAGGCGCCAGCTCGCCAGCATCGCGATCACCAGATCCGCCGAGCGTGGCAACGCCAGCGCAATGATCGAGCCTGCGCTGACACCTTGATTGTTCAGGCCCTGGGCGGCGCTTTCGACGCGGGCCTGCAACTGGCCGTAGCTCAATGACTGCTCAGCGTCGGTCAAGGCGATGGCGTGCGGCGTACGCAGCGCCAGATCAGCGATGCGCTGTGGCAGATAACGCTGATCAGCCAGCGCCTGTATCGGCGGGTTGATCGCCAGCAAGCGCTGTTCGGCGGCGCGACTGAGCAAGTTGAGTTGCGCCAGTGCGGTGTGCGGCGCCTCGACAATCGCGCTCAACAGCACGCCGAACTGTTCCAGTACAGCGTTGGCCGCCGCTGGCGAATAGCGCGAAGCGGCGTACTGCAGACCAATGCCGGCAAGGCGTTGGTGTCCGTCCAGTTGCACCTGCAACAACCATTCGAAAGCGTCCGCCTGCACCTGCACGGCGTCAGCCGCGCCCCAGCGCAGACCGCCGCTGCCGGCGGCAACGCCGATCGGGCCAAGGCTGAAGCCGTAAGCCGGGCGCGCTGCGTCAGGCGCCAGTTCCGGCGTCCAGTATTCCTGCCAGGTGCGATGCTCTTCGAGGCGCGCCGCCAGTTGCCCCAGCCAGTCACTGAAGCGTGCACCGCCAGGCAGTTCCAGCGACAGCGGCAAGGTTTTCTCGAACACGCCCACGGCGTTGGCGAAATATTCATAGTCAGCACGGCTGTCATGCCGCAGACCGACCAGTACCTGATCGAGCCCGCTCAAACGCCCCAGCAACACCCACCACGCGGCTTGCAGCAACGTCGCGACTGGCTGACCGAGCTGCTCGGCCAGCGCTTGCAGAGCATCACGCTGCGCCGACTGCAGTTCCAGCGATACGCACGTATCGGCGGCACTCACTTCGAGGCCGGCGCGGCGAGCGGCCAGCCATGGCGAAGCGATGTCCGTCTGCACGCCGTGCAGGTGTTGCTGCCAGTAGGTACGCGCGCTGGCAGCGTCTTCGTCGAGCACCACCTCACTGCGCCATTCCAGATACTGGGCGAATTCCCCCGACTCGTCGTCTTCGCTTGGCTGAACCCCGGCGTACGCTTGCTGCACTTGCTCCAGCACCAGGTGCAACGATCGCGTGTCGGCACTGTGGCGAGCAATGCCCAGCAGCAGTTGCCATTGCTGTGGCGCCAGCCGATAAAGCACCGCCTGGACACTGGCGGATTCGCCGATGACAAAGGCGCGCGCCAGCGATTCGCCGATGTGCGCCTGAACGTCCTCGGCGCGTTGCTCGCCGGCATGGATCGTCAGCGGGAAGCGTTCGCTGTCGGCCGCTGCCTGGCGCAAACCGTGGAAACCGCTGACCTTGTCCAGCCGCGCCACCAGCATCGGCTGTTGTGCCAGCACGGTATCGAACGCGGCCTGCAAACGTTGCGGATCAAGATCGCCGTCAATGCCAACGCTGAGCCAGCGCAAGGCCTCGCCACAGGTGGCGGTGTTCGACAGGCGCTCAAGCAGCGCCTGTTGCTCAGGCGTCAGGGCGAAACCCGGATCCTGCATGTCCTTCATGACTTCGCTCATGCGCCGCTTTCCTCGGTGTTCAGTGCCGCCCGGGCGTTGCTGGCCGGGCGCTCCAGGCTGCTGTGGTCGTACATGTCACCCATGGCGACGACAATCTTGCGCGGGCCCTCGAACGGATCACGGGCATGCGCCACCAGCATGTTGTCGAGCAGAATGGCGTCACCCTTCTGCCAGTCGAACCGCACGGCACACGCTTCATACAGCTCGCCGATGCGTTGCATCACTTCATCTTCGATCGGTGTGCCGTCGCCGTAATACACGTGACGCGGCATGCGCTCGGCGCCGAACATCGACAGCAGGTCTTCACGCACATCCGGCTCCAGCCAGTAGATGTGGTGCAACTGCACCTGGTTGAAGAATGACTTGGCGCCGGTGACCGGGTGACGAATGATCGCCGGCCCCGGTGTGCGGGTTTGCAGTTCGTTGTTGTCGAGCCAGCGCCACTCGATACCGCCAGCGCGGCAGCGGGCTTCGACTTCGGCGCGGTCTTCAGTCTTGAAGAAGTGCTGCCACGACACGTCGAGGTTGTCGGTGAAGGTGCGCACATACAGCAAACCTTTGGACTCGAACTTGTCACGCAGGTCCGCCGGCAGTTTTTCGTACATCAAGCGGCAGTCGACTACCGGCGTTGCACCGCCGACCGGCGCCGCTTGCTCGCAATAGAACATCTGCTTGCGCGGCCAGCGATCCTGGTGCGAGCTCTCGTTGTGGAACAGGATCATCTTGCGTTCCGGGTACGGCGTGGAGCGGTAGGTGTTCTTGCCGCCCTCTTTCTTCGGCAGGTCACCGTACTGACCGTACAGGCCCGGCTGGATCGCTTCGGCGAACGCTTCAAAACCCTGAATGCCGTCGAGTTCGAAACCGCGGAAGAGAATGCCGGCGTGGGTCGCCAGTTTTTCTTCGATCAGCGGCCGGTTGTGCTTGATCCACTCAATCAAATCCAGCTGCGCCTCGTTCGGCTCCATCAACAGTGGGAACGGCTGCGGCGCAGCGATCAGCGATTCGCGGATCGGCGCTGGGCGAACCTTGGCCACCGGGGTGGCGCCACGCTTGAGGAACTTGCCCAGTTTGTCGGCCTTGGGTCCGGGGGCAGCGGGTTTGGCGGCCACTGCTAAATTGTCGACTGGCATGCTGATAGCTCCCAATTGAATGTCCTGATCAGCGACGATCTGTTCCAACAGGGCTATCCAGGCCTGCACCAGGTACTGAATGCGCTCGTGTCCGAACAAGGTTGTGGCGAATTGCCAATTACCCAGCAATTGCCCTTCTTCTTCGTCAACGAACAATGCCATGTCGAATTTAGAATGGCTCTGCAGCGCCGCCAGCGGCTCGACGCTCAAACCGCCCATGGACTGGGTGCGACCCGGCAGGTTGTTCATCACGAACAACACCTGCACCAACGGGTTCATGCCCTTGTGGCGCGGCACGCCAGAGGATTCGACGATCATGTCCAGCGGCAGGTCCTGATGCTCCAGCGCGCCGAGCAAGGTGTCCTGAGTACGCGCCAGGAATGTCGAGAACGCCGTGTCGGCCGAGAAGCGTGAACGCAGCGGCAAGACATTGACGAAGAAGCCGATCAACTGCTCCAACTGCGCCTGCTCGCGCCCGGCAACGTCCGCACCGACCAGTACGTCGTCGCCGCCACTGAATTGATGCAACAACACCTGGAACGACGCCAGCAGCGTGCTGTACAAGGTCACCCCCGCCTCACTGGCAACCTTGCGCAAGGCCTGGCTCAAATCCGTCGGCAGACGGAACTGCACGGCATCACCGTCGTACGACGCCACCGGCCCGCGCGGTGTATCCAGCGGCAGGTTGAGCTGCCCGCTGTAGCCACTGAGCGCCTCTCTCCAATAAACCGCCTGCTGGCCGAGAATCCCTTGGCGTTCCAGTTCCTGTTGCCACAGGGCAAAGTCGGAATATTGCACCTCCAGCGCCGGCAACGGCGTGGTGTCACCGGCCTTGCTCAACTCATGGATCTGCACCAGTTCGTTGACCAGTACGCCCATCGACCAACCGTCAGAAATGATGTGATGCATGGAGAACAGCAGCACATGCTCGGTCGGTGACAGATGCAGGATGCGCCCGCGCCACAATGGCGCCTGCTCCAGATCGATCGGCGTTCGCGCGTTATCCAGCGCTGCCTGCGCGACCTGTTCTTCCTGGGCACTGCGCGACAGACCGGACAAGTCGAGCACCGGGAAGTCGACATCGACCTGCTCGGCAATCAGCGCAATCGGATCACCTTCGTCATCCTGCGAGTACGCCGTTCGCAATACCTCATGACGGCGCACAACCTCGGCGAAGCTGCTGATGAAACGCTCCACCGACAACTCGCCACGCAAGCGCAGGGCCAGGGGCATGCCGTAGGCCGAACTGCCGCCAGACAATTGCTCGGCCACCCACAAACGCCGTTGCACCAGCGACAGCGGCGCGGTCGATTTGCTGCCCCATGCCTTCAGCGGCACCGCATGGCTGGCCGAGCCGTCGATGATGGGCGACTGCTCCCGGGCCATCCATGTCGCCAGATCCTTGAGGCGCGGATAGTTGAACAGATCACGCAGGCTCAACGTCCCCGTGGTCAGCTGGCGCAAACGCGACACCGCCTGCGTGGCCAGCAGCGAGTGCCCGCCCAACTCGAAGAAATGATCCTCGCGGCCGACCTGATCGAGTTCCAGCACGTTCTGCCAGATCGCCGCGATCTGCTGTTCCAGCTCACCCACCGGCGCCACGAAGTCTCCCGACGAAACAAAGGCATCAACGCTCGGCAAGGCTTTGCGGTTGAGTTTTCCATTCGCGGTCAACGGCAGTTGCGCCAGCAGCAACAGGTGCGCCGGAATCATGTGATCGGGCAGGTTTTCCTTGAGTTCTGTACGTACGCGGTCACGCCACAGGGCTTGTTCGGCCGGGCTGGCGTCGAGCAATGCCGCGTCGTCCGGTACCAGCCAGGCGACCAGTTGCTGACCGCTCGGGCCCGGCTGCGCCAGCACGACAACCTGGCGCACGGCCGTTTGCTCGAGCAGTTGCGCTTCGATCTCGCCGAGTTCGATACGGAAGCCGCGAATCTTCACTTGGTGGTCGATCCGCCCGACGTATTCGATGACACCATCGGTGCGATAACGCGCCAGGTCACCGGTGCGGTACAGACGACCGCCATCAGCGGCGAACGGATCGGGAATAAAGCGCAACGTGGTCAGGTCAGGACGGTTCAGATAGCCCCGCGCCAGCCCGGCGCGACCGACATACAACTCACCGGTGCAACCCTTGGCGACCGGGTTCAGATCACCATCGAGCAAGTACCACGACAGGTCCGGAATCGGCTCGCCGATCGGACTGCTGGCATCACGTTGCAAATCGGCCTGCGAGATCGGCCGGTAGGTCACGTGCACGGTGGTTTCGGTGATGCCGTACATATTGATCAGTTGCGGCGCCTGGTCGCCGAAACGCTCGAACCATGGGCGCAGGCTTCTGACCTCCAGCGCCTCGCCACCGAACACCACGTAACGTAGCGACAACGTCTGCGCCGCCTGTTCCGGCGCGCACGCCACCGCCATCAGTTGCTTGAACGCCGACGGCGTCTGGTTGAGCACGGTGACCCCTTCACGGCTCAGCAAGGTGAAGAAATCTTCCGGCGAGCGGCTGACGTCGTAAGGCACCACCACCAGTTTGCCGCCGTACAGCAACGCGCCGAAGATTTCCCATACCGAGAAGTCGAACGCGAAGGAATGGAACAGGCTCCAGACATCCTGTGCGCCGAAATCGAACCACGCATCAGTGGCTTTGAACAGACGCAATACGTTGTGATGAGCCAGCAACGTGCCTTTGGGCTGCCCCGTGGAACCCGAGGTGTAAATCACATACGCCAGGTTATCCGGGCTCATGCGGACCTGTGGATTACGTTCGCTATAGCCTTGAAGACGCGCTGGATCCTGATCGAGCACCAGGCTGTGCACCGAGTCCGGGACCGGCAAGCGGCCGAGCAAATGACGCTGGGTCAGCAGCAGGCCAATGCCACTGTCAGCGATCATGTAGGCCAGGCGATCTTCCGGGTAGGTCGGATCCAGCGGCACATACGCGCCACCGGCCTTGAGAATGGCCAGCAACCCCACGAGCATGTCCAGGCTGCGCTCCACCGCCAGCCCGACGCGCACGTCCGGCCCGACGCCACTGGCAATCAACTGATGAGCCATTTGGTTGGCGCGACGGTTGAGCTCGCCGTAGCTCAGGGTCTGCCCGGCACAAGTCACGGCAATCGCTTGCGGCGCGCGCTCGGCTTGCGCTTCGATCAGTTGATGCAGGCACGCCTCGCTCGGGAAGTCGGCCACGGCCGGGTTCCAGTCACGCAGCATGTGTTGCTCGTCAGCCGCACCCAGCATGTTCCAGTCGCCCAGGGGCCCTTCGGCACTGGCGCTCATGCCGCTCAAGAGCTGTTGCAACTGTGTCGCCAGATTGACCACGGTGTCGGCAGCAAAACTGGCGTGCTGATAGCTGAAATGCACGCTCAGTTGCTGATCCAGATTGACCATCAACGTCATTGCATAGTTGGTCTGCTCATAACGATCAACCTCGCCAAAGCGCAGCTCCGCCGATTCGGCTTGCTGCAACGCCTCGGCAATCGGGTAGTTCTCGAACACCAGAATATTGTCGAACAGTGCCTCACCGCTCTGCCCCGCCCAACGCTGGATGTCGAACAGTGGCGTGTGTTCCTGCTCGCGCAGCAACAGGTTCTGTGCCTGCACCTGTTGCAACCATTGCGTCAATGGCTGTTCGGCACGCGGGCTGGCGATGATCGGCAGCGTATTGATGAACAGACCGATCTGCCCTTCGACACCGCTCAACTGCGCCGGTCGTCCCGAAACGGTGGCACCGAACGCGACGCTGTCCTGCCCGGTGTAACGTTGCAACAGCAGCAACCACGCAGCTTGCACCAGCGTGTTGACCGTGACTTTTTGCGCACGGGCAAAGCGGTTGAGTTCTGCCGTCGCAGCGCTGTCCAGCGTCAGCAGGTATTCGCCTTGTCCTGCGACCATCACGTCAGCGACGTGCGGCACGGCATCGGCCAGATACGTCGGTGTGTCGAAGTCGGCCAACTGGCCTTTCCAGAAGTGCTCGGTGACCTGTACATCCTGTTGCGCCAGCCACTCGATGTAGTCGCGATAGCGGCCCGCCCCCATCACCGGCGCCTGGCCGTGATAGCGCTGCAGTACTTCGCCGAGCAACTGCGAGTTGCTCCAGCCATCCATCAGAATGTGGTGCGACGTGTAAATCAGGTGGTAGCGCTCAGTCGCGACCTGCACCACCACCAATCTCAGCAGCGGCGCAGCGTGCAGATCGAAACCTTGCAGACGTTGCGCACGCTCCAGCTCACGCAGGGCCTGAGGCAGATCGTTGCGATCACGCCAGTCGAGCACGCTGAACGGTACCTGCAAGCCTTTGTGCACCACTTGCAGCGGACGTTGCAGCCCCCCCTCCCAGACGAAACCGCTGCGCAGCACGTCATGGCTGTCCATCGCGGCTTGCCAGGCGTCGCGGAAACGCTCGACCTGCAGGCCATCAACCGCCACGCACATCTGATTGATGTAATCGCCCGATTGCTGTTCGTACAGGGTGTGGAACAGCATGCCCTGCTGCATCGGCGACAACGGATAAATGTCCTCGACCTGGCGCGGCACGACCGGCAAGGCATCGAGCTGCACCTGGTTCAGGCCGGCCAGCGGGAAGTCCGACGGCGTCAGCCCTTCGACGCCCGGCGTCAGGCAGTGGCGGATCAGCACGGCCAGCTCTGCGGCGTACTCCTCGGCCAATGCTTCGATCACCGCGCTGTCGAAACGCTCGGTGCTGAACGTCCAGCCCACGCGCAACTCCCCGCCATACACCTGACCGTTGAGGGTCAGCCAATTGCCCAGCGGCGCCTCTTCGCTCTGATCAAGGCCGGCATTGTCCGGCGAAGGCACAAACAGCGCACCGTCATCACTGGCGAAACTGCCGTCGAACTGGCCGAGGTAGTTGAAGGTGATGCGCGGGCTCGGCAAGGCACGCAGACTTTCCTGCGCCTGAGCATCACCGAGGTGACGCAGTGCGCCGAAACCAATGCCTTTGTCGGGGATCGAGCGCAGTTGTTCCTTGATCTGTTTGATCGAGTCCTGCGTCGTCGCGGCCGGCGTCAGGCGCACCGGGAACAGACTGGTGAACCAGCCGACGGTGCGCGTCAGGTCGACCCCGTCGAACAGCTCTTCACGACCATGGCCTTCGAGCTGGATCAGCGTCGACGCCTGCCCGCTCCAACGGCCAATGACCCGTGCCAGTGCTGTCAGCAGTAAATCGTTGACCTGGGTGCGATAGGCCGCCGGGGCTTCTTGCAGCAATTGGCGGGTCAGCTCGGCATCCAGTCGGGTCTGCACGGTGTGCGCCAGGCGATTTTGCTGGCCGGCGTCCACACGCTTGCACGGCAGATCGGTGCTGACGTCACTCAGACAGGCCTGCCAGTACGCCAGCTCCTGCCGCAATGCTGCACTGTTGGCGTAGCGCTGCAGGTGCTCGCTCCAGTCTTTGAAAGCACTGGTTTTCGACGGTAATTTCAGTGGCTGGCCGTCGAGCAATTGCTGATACGCGTTTTGCAGGTCTTCCAGCAGAATCCGCCACGACACACCGTCCACCACCAGGTGATGAATCACCAACTGCAACCGCTGGGTGCCATCGGCCAGCGTCGCCACGGTCGCACGCAGCAACGGTCCGTTTTGCAGATCGAGGCTGCGCTGGGCACGGTTGCCCAGGGCTTCAAGGCCGGCGGCATCGACAACGTCTTCCTGCCACAGCAGGTTTTGTGATTGATCTTCAACCGCGCGGTGCTCGGCCTGCCATGCACCGTTGTGCCGGGTGAAGCTCAAGCGCAGGGCGTCGTGATGAGCGACCAGCGCACGCAGCACGTGTTCGACTTTGTCCGCGTGCAGCGGTTGGCGCGGTGTGAGCAGCACCGACTGGTTCCAGTGGTGACGCTCAGGAATTTCATCCTCAAAGAACTGCTGTTGAATCGGCAGCAGCAACGCCGCGCCGGTCACCGCTTGTTGGTCGATGCTCGATTCGTCATCGCCCCACTGCGCGACCAGCGCCAGACGTTGAATGGTCTGGTGCTGGAACAGGTCTTTCGGGTTCAGGCGAATGCCGGCCTGACGCGCACGGCTGACCACCTGAATCGAGATGATCGAGTCGCCACCCAGTTCAAAGAAGTTATCGTTAAGCCCCACTTGCGGCAGCTTCAACACGTCTTGCCAGATCGCGGCCAAGCGTTGTTCCAGCTCGCTTTGCGGCGCCTGATAAGCCTGCTGCGCCTGGCTGGCATCCGGGGACGGCAACGCGCTGCGGTTGAGTTTGCCGTTGGCGGTCAATGGCAATTGCGCAAGCAACAACAGGTGCGCCGGGATCATGTGATCCGGCAGGTTTTCCTTGAGTTCGGCACGCACGCTGTCGCGCCACTGCGCCTGTTCAGCCGGGCTTGCGTCAAGTAACGCCGCTTCGCTCGGCACCAGATACGCGACCAGTTGCTGACCGCTCAGGCCCGGTTGGGCCAGCACCACGGCCTGGCGCACCGCGACTTGTTCGAGCAGTTGCGCTTCAATCTCGCCCAACTCGATACGGAAGCCGCGAATCTTCACCTGATGGTCGATCCGCCCGATGTACTCGATCACACCGTCGGCGCGGTAGCGCGCCAGGTCGCCGGTGCGGTACAGGCGACCGCCGTCAGCGGCAAACGGATCGGGAATGAACCGCAACGACGTCAGATCGGCACGGTTCAGGTAACCGCGCGCCAGACCGGCGCGACCGACGTACAACTCACCGATGCAACCCTTGGCCACCGGGTTCAGGTCGCCGTCGAGCAAATACCACGACAGGTCCGGAACCGGCTCGCCGATCGGGCTGCTGGCGTCACGCTGCAAATCAGCCAACGAGATCGGCCGGTAGGTCACGTGCACGGTGGTTTCAGTGATGCCATACATGTTGATCAGTTGCGGCGTTTGATCGCCGAAACGTTCGAACCACGGCCGCAGACTTTTCACCTCCAGCGCCTCACCGCCGAACACCACATGCCGCAATGCCAAGGGCTGCACCGAGTGTTCCGGGGCGCAGGCCACTTGCATCAATTGCTTGAACGCCGACGGCGTCTGGTTGAGCACCGTGATGCCTTCGCGGCCGAGCAAGGCAAAGAAATCTTCCGGCGAGCGGCTGACCTCGTAAGGCACCACCACCAGTTTGCCGCCGTACAACAGCGCACCGAAAATCTCCCACACGGAGAAGTCGAACGCGTAGGAATGGAACAGGCTCCAGACGTCCTGTGCACCGAAATCGAACCACGCAGCGGTGGCTTCGAACAGGCGCAGCACGTTGCGATGGGCGAGCAAAGTGCCCTTCGGCTGACCGGTCGAACCCGAGGTGTAGATCACATACGCCAGGTTGTCGGCGCTCATGCGCACAGACGGATTGCTGTCGCTGTAGTCCTCGCGATCCTGATCGAGGATCAGGCTGCGGACCGAATCGGGTACCGGCAGGCGCGCGAGCAAATGGCTTTGGCTCAACAGCAGACCAATGCCACTGTCGCCGATCATGTAGCTCAGGCGTTCTTCCGGATAGCTCGGATCCAGCGGCACATAAGCGCCGCCGGCCTTGAGGATCGCCAGCAGGCCAACCAGCATGTCGAGGCTGCGCTCGACCGCCAGACCGACGCGCACGTCCGGGCCGACACCGCTGTCGATCAACTTGTGTGCCAGTTGGTTGGCGCGGCTGTTGAGCTCACCGTAGCTCAGCGATTGCCCGGCGTAAGTCACGGCAATCGCTTGCGGTGCTCGCGCCGCCTGCGCCTCGATCAAGTGATGCAGGCATTGTTCGCTGTGGAAATCGACCACCGCCGGGTTCCACTGCAACAACGTTGCCTCACGCTCGGCCAGATCCTGCAATGGCAGCTCGGCAATGCGCTGCCCGCAATCGGCGACGATCGCTTGCAACAGGTTGCTCCAGTGGCGGGCGAAACGCGCCATGGTGTCGGCGTCGAACAGGTCGGTGGCGTAAGTCAGCTCGGCCCAGACGTTATCGGCCGATTCAAAGGTGTCCAGCGTCAGATCGAACTGCGCGGTGTGCGAGACCCAGCTCAAGCCTTCGATGGCGATATCCGGCAGGCGTGTCGCGCCCTGCGCCTGGCGAGTCTGGCTTTGATGGTTGTGCAACACCTGGAACAACGGGCTGTGGCTCAGGCTGCGCTGCGGCTGCAGTGCATCGACTAATTGCTCGAACGGCAGATCCTGATGGGCCTGGGCGCCGAGCACGGTATTTTTCACTTGTTGCAACAGGCTGCGGAACGTCTGCTGACTGTCGAATTCGGCCTTGAGCACCTGCGTGTTGACGAAGAAGCCGATCAGGCCTTCGGTCTCGACCCGGTTGCGGTTGGCCACGGGGACGCCGACGCGAATATCGGCCTGACCGCTGTAACGGTGCAAAACGGTCTGGAACGACGCCAGCAACAGCGCAAACAGGGTGACGTTTTCACGCTGTGCCAGTGCTTTGAGGCCAGCCGCCAGTTCAGCGCTCAACGCAATGTCCTGACGGGCGCCGCGATAGCTTTGCTCGGCCGGACGCGGACGGTCAGTCGGCAGTTCCAGCAGCGGCTGGTCGCCGTCCCCCAACTGCGCCGTCCAGTAATTCAATTGCCGCTCACGCTCGCCGGCGTCCATCCACTGGCGCTGCCACACCGCGTAATCGGCGTATTGCACCGGCAACGCTGGCAACCTGGCCGTCTGGCCTTGACTGTGGGCGGCATACAGGGCGACCAGTTCGTCGACCATGATGCTCATCGACCAGCCATCGGCAACGATGTGGTGCAAGGTGATGATCAGCGCATGGTCATCGGCGGCCAGACGCAGCAGCTTGACCCGCAGCAACGGGCCTTGCTGCAGATTGAACAGATGCAGGGTTTCTTCAGCCACCAGCGCCTGCAAGGCAGACTCATCGACATTGCCGACATTCTGCACCTGCAGATCCAGCGTCGCCTCGGCCTGAATCACTTGCAGTGTCTGGCCCTGTTCTTCAACGAAGCAGGTGCGCAGGGATTCATGACGCGCGATCAAGGCATCGAAGCTGCGTTGCAACGCCGGCAGATCCAGCTCGCCACGCAGACGCAGCGCGGCCGGGACGTGATAGGCGGTGCTGGTCGGCTCCAGTTGCCAGAGGAACCATTGGCGTTCCTGCGCATACGAAAGCGCCAGCGGTTGCAGACGCGGCAACGCGACAATCGGCGGTTGTTGCTGCGCCTGTTCGACACCCAGTGCCGCGACGAAATCGATCAGCGTGCTGTGTTCGAACAAGGTCCGCAGCGGCACTTGTACGTTGAGCGCCTGGCGCACCCGCGAGACCACTTGCGTGACCAGCAGCGAGTGGCCGCCCAGCTCGAAGAAGTTGTCGCTCAGGCCGACCTGCTCAAGTTTGAGCACCGCTTGCCAGATCTCGGCAACCGTGTGCTGGGTAGCGGTTTGCGGGGCGACATAGGTCGACTGCAACTGGTTGGCATCCGGGGCCGGCAAGGCTTTGCGATCGACTTTGCCGTTGGGGGTCAGCGGCAATTGCGCGAGGAACAGCAAGTGCGCGGGCACCATGTATTCCGGCAGTTCAGCCTTGAGGCTGGCCTTGAGCGCAGCACGCAAATCGGCGTCCGGAACATCGCTGGCGGATGGCACAACGTAGCCCACCAGCTGCGGACCGGTCGGGCCGTCCTGCGCGACCACGACGGTTTCGCGCACGCTGTCCAGTGCCAGGAGGCGCGCTTCGATTTCGCCGAGCTCGATACGGAAACCGCGAATCTTCACCTGATGGTCGATACGACCGATGTACTCGATCACGCCTTCTGCGCGGTAGCGTGTCAGGTCGCCGGTGCGGTACAGACGCGCACCATTTTTCGCGAACGGATCCGGTACAAATCGTTCGGCAGTCAGGCTCGGACGCTGGAAGTAACCGCGCGCCAGGCCTTCGCCACCGATGAGCAATTCACCCGGCGCGCCGAGCGGATTGAGCTCAAGGTCACTACCGAGAATGTACAAGCCCGTGTTATCGATCGGCGTGCCGAGGAACGGGCGGCTGTTGTCCGCACTGAGTGCATGTTGCGCCGACCAGATAGTGGTTTCGGTCGGGCCATAGAGGTTCCACACGCTCGGCGTCAGCGCCAGCATGCGGTGGGCCAGTTCCTGCGGCAGCGCTTCACCGCCACACAGGAACGTGCGGCCATCGAGAATCGCCGCGTGTTCGTTGTCGAGCAGCATGCGCCAGGTCGACGGCGTGGCTTGCAGAATGCTGACGGCGTGACGCTCGATCAGCTCCAGCACCGCTTGCGGGTCCTGATGCACGTCTTTGCCGGTCAGCACCACACAGGCACCCGCGAGCAGCGGGCCGTAGAGTTCCAGGCCAAAAATATCGAACGAAAACGTGGTCAGCGACAGCATGCGGTCCGACGCCGCGATACCCGGCTGTTTGATCATGCTCGCGACGAAGTTGCTCAGCGCCGCATGACGCACCATCACGCCTTTGGGTTTACCGGTGGAGCCGGAGGTGTAGATCGTATAAGCCAGATGCTCGCCATTGATGGCAACGTTCGGTGCGGTCTGCGGATAAGCCGCCAGCCAGCCCTGTGGCTGATCCAGCAGCAGCGTCTGCACGCCCGCCGGGATCGGCAATTGCGTCTGCAGGTGCGCTTGGGTCAGCAGCAATTGCAGGCCGCTGTCCTCGATCATGTAGGCCAGACGATCTTCCGGGTACGCCGGGTCCAGCGGCACATACGCGCCGCCGGCCTTGAGGATCGCCAGCAGGCCAACGATCATTTCCACGCTGCGCTCGACCGCAATGCCGACCAGACGATCCGGGCCGACGCCCTCTTCGATCAGCTTGTGCGCGAGTTGATTGGCGCGGGCCTCCAGCTCGCCATAGGTCAGCACAACTTCGCCGATGATCAGTGCGCTGGCGTCCGGGGTTTGTTGCGCCTGCAAGGCAAAGGCCTGTTGCACGCATTCGGCTTGCGCGGTGTGATCAGCGACGCGGAACCAGTCTTGCAACAGCACGTCGTGCTCGCGGTCGTCCAGCAGCGGCAATTCGCCAATGCGCCGGGTTGGCGCGGCCACAATGCCTTGCAGCAGGTTCTGCCAGTGCCGCGCCAGACGCTCGATGGTTTCAGGTTTGAACAGATCGGTAGCGTACGTCAGCTCTGCCGCCACGCCTGTGCTGGACTCGTACGTGCCCAGCGTCAGGTCGAATTGCGCCGTGCGGCCTTCCCAGACAATGTCCTCGACGCTCAGTTGCGGCAACTGCATCTGGCTCTGACGTTGGGTCTGGTCGTTGACCGCCTGATGGTTGTACATCACCTGGAACAACGGGCTGTGGCTCAGGCTGCGCTCCGGTTGCAGCGCTTCGATCAGTTGCTCGAACGGCAAATCCTGATGCGCTTGAGCCGCCATCGCCGATTGCTTGACCTGAGCCAGCAACTGATTGAACGGCAGTTGCCCGTGAACCTCGGCGCTGAGCACTTGGGTGTTGACGAAGAAGCCAATCAGGCCTTCGGTTTCCACCCGGTTGCGGTTGGCTGTCGGCACGCCGACACGAATGTGCGACTGACCGCTGTAGCGGTGCAGCAAGGCCTGGAACGACGCCAGCAAGACCATGAACAGGCTCGCACCCTCACGTTGCGCCAGTTGCTTGAGCGCATCGCCCAGCGCCGGCGGCAATTGCAGGTCGAGGCGCGCCCCGCGGAAACTTTGCACGGCCGGGCGCGGCTGATCGATCGGCAACTCCAGCACCGCTTGCTCGCTGCCCAGGGTCTTGACCCAGTAAGCCAACTGACGCTCACGCTCACCGGCTTCCAGCCAGTGGCGCTGCCAGATCGCGTAGTCGGCGTATTGCACGTCCAGTTCCGGCAGGGTCAGCGACTGGCCGCTGGTGTCGGCGGCGTAATGCTGGATCAACTCGCCGACCAACACCTGCATCGACCAGCCATCGGAGATGATGTGGTGCTGAATCAGCGCCAGCACGTGATCGTCTTCCGCGACTTTCAGCAGCGACACGCGCAGCAACGGCCCTTGCTGCAAGTTGAACGGACGCGACGTTTGCGCTTCGACGAACGCCTTGATGCAGGCTTCGACACCTTCGGCGCCCAGGCCTTGCGGCAACGGCTCGACACGGATGCTCAACGGCATCTGCGGATGGATCACCTGACAGAACGTCTCGCCCTGCTCGGTGAATGTCGTACGCAAGCTTTCGTGACGCGCGACCAAGGCATTGAAGCTGCGCTCCAGCGCCGCGACATCGAGACGCCCCTTCAGACGCAGCGCACTGGGAATGTGGTAAGCGCTGCTGTGCGGATCCATCTGCCACAGGAACAATTGACGTTCCTGGGCATAGGACAGCGGGATCGCCGCAAAGCCGCTGCGCGTTTGCGGAATCGGCAGGTTGGCCGGCGAGACGCCCTCTTCGAGCATCTTTTCCAGGTACAGCTTACGTTTGTCCAGCGGCAGAGTGATAAAGCGCTTGGCAACCCTCAAAGCAACACTCTTGTCCATCAGACTTCCTCCATATCGTCAAGCAGGGCTTCCAGCTTGCTCAGTTTCTGTTCGTTGATTGCCCCGCCTCCTGTATCGAGTCGAGCGACAAAGTCACTCAGGACGGGGTGCTGGAATAACAGTTGCGGGGTCAGCGTCAGGCCCAGTTCGAGGGCGATGCGCGACACCACGTTGACCGCCAGCAGCGAGTGCCCGCCCAGTTCGAAGAAGTGATCGTTGAGACCGATGCGTTCGACGTCGAGCACTTGCTGCCAGATCGCCGCGACCTGCTGCTCAAGCTCACTCTGCGGCGCGACGTACGCGGCCTGCATCTGGCTGGCATCCACCGCTGGCAGGGCCTTGCGGTCGAGTTTGCCGTTGGGGGTCAGTGGCAACTGCTCAAGGAACAGCAGGTGCGCGGGAATCATGTAGTCAGGTAACGAAGACTTGAGGCCAGTCTTTAGTCCGTCGCGCAGTTGCCGTTGCGCTTCGCCGTCGTACAGATCCAGTGCCGGGGCGACCACATAGGCCACCAGTTGCGCGCCGGTGGCGCTGTCGACGGCGAGCACCGCCGCCTCGGTAACCTCGGCTTGAGCGAGCAATCGCGCCTCGATCTCCCCCAGTTCGATGCGGAATCCACGAATTTTCACCTGATGGTCGATGCGCCCCATGTACTCCAGATCGCTGTCTTCACGCTGGCGAATCAGGTCGCCGGTGCGGTACATGCGCTCGCCATGGCCGACGAACGGGTTCGGCACAAAGCGCTCGGCGGTCATCGCCGCACGCCCCAGATAACCGCGCGTGATGCCGGCGCCGGACAAGTACAGCTCAGCTGAAACCCCTTGTGGCACCGCTTGCAGATCGGCGTCGAGCAGATGGCTGGCGCTGTGGTCGAGGGCACGACCAATGCGCGCCTGGCCACCGGCATTGCGGCGGGTCCAGGTCGAATAGGTGGTGTCTTCCGACGGGCCGTACAGGTCGTAAACGTGCGCGACCGTCGACTGCTCATACAAAGCGTCAACCAGCCCTTGCTTGAGCGGCTCGCCAGCCAGATTGATGATGCGCACGCTCGGTGGAATCTGCCCGGCGCGTTGCAGCGCAGCGATGGCCGACGGCACGGTGTTGATCAAACGCACGCTGTCGCGCGCCGGCAACTGCGGCAGCTCCAGTGCATTGCGCGCGATGATCAGCGAGCCACCATTGGCCAACGTGACAAACAACTCCCACACCGACAGGTCGAAGCACACCGAGGTCGAAGCCAGCACACCCTGGATGTCGTCGCGGCCATAGACCTTGGCCGACCAGTCGATCAACGCCATGACGTTGCGATGGGCGATGGCCACGCCTTTCGGCTTGCCGGTGGAGCCGGAGGTGTAGATCACATAGGCAAGGTTATCTGCTTGCACCGTCGTTTGCGGCGCGTGAGCCGGCCAGGCATCCAGCCCCTGTTGATCCATCAGCAGCGTTTGAGTACCACCTGGCACGCTCAGCGTCTGCGCAACGACTTGCTCGGTCAGGAGCACCCGCGCACGGCTGTCTTCAAGCATGTAGGCGACGCGATCGGGGGGGTAGTCCGGGTCCAGCGGCACGTAGGCGCCGCCCGCCTTGAGCACGGCCAACAGGGCAACCAGCAACTGTTCGGAACGTGGCATCGCCACGCCCACCCGCACTTCCGGGCCAACACCGAGTTCGATCAGTTTGTGCGCCAGACGGTTGGCCTGTGCGTCCAGTTGCGCGTACGTCAGTTGCACAGTGCCAAAAGTCACGGCCAGTGCATCCGGCGTCGAAGCGACTTGGTGGGCAATGCCTTGATGAATGCACAGCTCTGTAGCGAATTCGCTGGCAACGGTTGCTGCTTGCTCAATCAGCGTCAACTCGCTGAGCGAGCATTCACCCACCTCGGTCATCTGGCTCAACAAATGCTCAAGGTGCACGCCCAACTGCGCCACGCTGGTGCCTGCAAAGCAGTCGCGCTGGTAGCTGAAATGCACCGAAAGCTCAGCGCCCATGTGCACCAGCAGCGTCAACGGATAGTTGGTTTGTTCATGGTTGATGACCGGACCGAAACGCAGACCTTGCGGCGCGCCCTGCGCCAGTGCCTCGGCAATCGGGTAGTTCTCGAACACCATCAGGCTGTCGAACAGCGCGTCACCGCCCTGCCCGGCCCAGCGTTGGATATCCGCCAGTGGCGTGTGCTCGAATTCGCGCAGTTGCAGGTTCTGCGCCTGCACCGCTTGCAGCCACGCCGCCAGACGTTGTTGCGGTTGTGGCGCAGCAATCACTGGCAGGGTGTTGATGAACAGGCCAATCTGCTGTTCGGCCCCCGGCAGATCCGCCGGACGCCCGGCAACCGTGGCGCCGAACGCCACGCAATCCTTGCCGGTGTAGCGCTGCAACAGCAACAACCATGCGGCTTGCACCAGCGTGTTGACGGTGACTTTCGAAGCACGGGCGAACTCGCCCAGACGTCGGGTCAGATCAGCGTCGAGCGTCTGGAAATGATCGCCGTAACCGACCACCGCGTGATGGTCGTGCGGTTTAGCGATAGCGTGGGCCAGACGTGTCGGTTCTTGCAGATCGGCCAGCGCGGCCTGCCAATACCCTTGCGCCAGCGCAGCATCCTGACGCTGCAACCAGCCAATGTAATCGCGATAACGCCCACTCGACCGGGCCACCGCTTCACCGCTGTAATGCTGCAGCACTTCGCCGAGCAACTGCGCGCTGCTCCAACCGTCCATGAGGATGTGATGGTTGGTGTAGATCAGGTGATGACGGTCAGCAGCAGTACGCACCAGGACCAGACGCATCAGCGGTGCAGCGGTCAGATCCAGACCTTGCGCACGCTCCTCATCAGCGAGTTTTTGCAGCGCGGCGTCCAGGTCCGGCTGCGCGCTCCAGTCGAGAATTCGGAACGGCACGTCGAGATGACGCTGCACCACTTGCACCGGTTGCGGCAGATCGCCCTGCCAGAAAAAGCCTGTGCGCAGAATGTCATGAGCATCGACCACTGCTTGCCACGCCGCGCGGAAACGCTGCGGATCGACGCCGTCAACGTCCAGACGCATCTGGTTGACGTAGTCGCCACCGCCCTGTTCAAGCAAGGTGTGGAACAGCATGCCCTGCTGCATCGGCGACAGCGGGTAGATGTCGTCGACGGTTGGCGGCTGTGGCACCAACACGTCCAGTTGCGCCTGCGTCAGCGTCGCCAGCGGGAAGTCCGAAGGGGTCACGCCACGGTTGGCGCTGTCGCAGCAATGCGCGATCAGCGTAGTGAGTTCCTGCAGGTAATCGTCGGCCAGACGCTGGATCGTCGCCGGGTTGAACATCTCACGGCTGAACGTCCAGCTCAGATCAAGCTCACCGCCGAACACTTTGCCGTCGAGCGCCAACGGGCTGCCCAACGGGCCTGCCATGTTCACCTCTTCGCCGCCGGACTCGCTGGTCGGCACGAACAAGGCCTCGTCGCCAGCCTCGAAGCTGCCGTCGAACTGCCCGAGGTAGTTGAAGGTCAGGCGCGGCTTCGGCAAGGCTTGCAGCGCTTGCCGTGCAGACGCGTCGCCAAGGTGCGCGAGCGCACCGAAACCGATGCCTCTGTTGGGGATCGCGCGCAGTTGTTCCTTGATCTGTTTCAGCGAAGCGCCGAGGTCGGCGACCGGCACCAAACGGGCCGGGAACACACTGGTGAACCAGCCGACGGTGCGGGTCAGATCGACATTATCGAACAAGTCTTCGCGACCATGACCTTCCAGTTGCACCAGCACACTGTCGTCACCGGTCCAGCGCACCATCACTCGCGCCAGTGCGGTCAACAACAGGTCGTTGACTTGCGTGCGGTAGGCCGCCGGCGCTTCCTGCAACAGCTGCCGGGTCAGGGTTTTGTCCAGTTGCGTGCGGATCGATTGCGCCTGGTTGTGTTGCTGAGCACCTTGCGGGTTATCGCACGGCAACTCGCTCGAGGCACCTTGCAGTTGTTGTTGCCAGAAGCCCAGCTCCGCCTGCAACGGCGCGCTGGCGGCATAGTCTTGCAGTGCTTCGGCCCAGGCTTTGACGGCACTGGTTTTGGCCGGCAATTGCACGGCCGCACCCGACTGAATCTGCCGATAAGCGCTTTGCAGATCGTCGAACAGAATCCGCCACGACACGCCGTCGACCACCAAGTGGTGAACCACCAATAACAAGCGTTGAGTGCCATCGGCGAGATTGGCCAGCACCGCGCGGATCAGCGATCCGCCGCTCAGTTGCAAGCTGCGCTGGGCCTGATTGCCCAACACCTCAAGTGCCGCCAGATCAGCGACCTCGACCTGCCACACAATGGTTTCCCCTGCTTGCGTCGCGACATCGCGGTACTGCGCCGACCAGCCCTGCGCCTGCTCGGCAAAATTCAGTCGCAGGCTGTCGTGATGCACCACCAGCGCATCCAGTGCCTGCTCCAGCACCTGCGCGTCCAGCGCTTGCGACGGTTTGAGCATCACCGACTGGTTCCAGTGATGACGATCGGGAATCGGCTGAGCGAAGAACCACTGATGAATCGGCAGCAGCGCGGTGTCGCCAGTCACTGGTTGCTGATCGATCAGTTGCAGCGGCTCGCCGGTTTGCACCACGGTGGCCAGCGCCTGAATAGTCTGGTGCTGGAACAGATCTTTCGGGGTGAAGCGCAAACCGCCCTGACGGGCACGGCTGACCACTTGAATCGAGATGATCGAGTCGCCGCCCAGCTCGAAGAAATTGTCACTGAGACCCACGCGTTCCAGCTTCAGCACGTCCTGCCAGATCGTCGCCAGTTGCTGCTCCAGCGCGCTTTGCGGCGCGACATATACTTGCTGCAATTGACTGACATCCGGCTTGGGCAAGTTCTTGCGATCCAGTTTGCCGTTCGGCGTCAGTGGCATGCGCTCCAGACGCAACACGTAAGCCGGCACCATGTGTGCCGGCAGCGTGACCTTGAGTTGTTCGCGCAGTTGCTCGGCGAAATCTGCCCGCGGCGAATCGCTGACCACGTACGCGACCAAGCGTTTGCTGCCGGCACTTTCCTGCGCCACGACCACCGCCTCGCGCACGTCGTCGAGGGCTTGCAGACGGGCTTCGATCTCGCCCAGTTCGATGCGGAAGCCACGGATTTTCACTTGATTGTCGATCCGTTCGAGGTAGTCGAACGTGCCATCGACACGCTGACGCACCAGGTCGCCGGTGCGATAGAGCACGCCACCGCTGCGGCTGAACGGGTCGGCGACAAACCGCTCGGCGGTCATCGCCGGACGGTTCAGATAACCCCGCGCCACGCCGCTGCCGCCCAGATACAGCTCACCGGCCATGCCTTGCGGCAACAGGTTCAGATCGGCGTCCAGCACATAGGCGCTGCGGTCACCGATACGGCTGCCGATTGGCGCATACGCGGCGCCACACGGTTCGTCGCGACCGGCCTTCCAGATCAATGGCGTGACCACGGTTTCGGTCGGGCCGTAGCCATTGATGATGTACTCGGGATTCAGTGCACGCTTGACCCGCTCGAAACTGGCGTTCGGCACCGCATCACCGCCGAAGCAGTAGATACGCACCTTCGGTGGATTGCCGACACGTTCGGCGTGCTCGGCCAGTTGTTGCAGGTACACCGGCGGGAACGCGACCACGGTCACGCCGTGTTCGATCATCGCGTTGTAGGTTTGCTCGGGTGTCCACAGGCTGTCGTCGCGAATCAGCAGCGAGCCGCCGTGGGTCAGGCTGGTCAGCCAGCGCTCGTGGGCGCCGTCGAAAGCGAACGACATGAAGTGGAATTCGCAATCGCTGTCGCGCATTTCGTAACGCTCGCCGATCGCCAGGCAGTGCATGGCCAGCGGGCCGTGACTGACGCTGACACCTTTCGGGTTGCCGGTGGAACCCGAGGTGTAAATCACGTAGGCAAGGTTGTGCGGATCCAGCACCACGGCAGGTGCCTGCGCCGAATGCGCGCGCAGGTCGAGGTGATCGAGTTCCAGCACGGTCAGTGTGTCAGCGATCGGCAATTGCGCCGTCACTCGCGAATCGGTCAGTAGCAGCGCCAGACCGCAATCCTGCATCAGGTAGGCCAGACGCTCACGCGGGTAACTGGTGTCCAGCGGCACATAGGCGCCACCGGCCTTGAGCACCGCCAGCAGCGCGACAATCAAACCTTCACTGCGCGGCAGCGCGACACCGACGCGCACTTCGGCGCCAACGCCACGCGCCACCAGCTCATGGGCGAGACGGTTGGCACGGGCGTCGATGTCGCCGTAGCTGAAATGCTTGCCGTCGAAAATGACCGCGGTGCGATCCGGCTGTTGCGCCGCCAGTCGCGCATAACGCTGATGTACGGCGAGATCGACCGGGTAGGCCTGCGGTTGATTTTCGAGGATCTGCCGGGTGTGTTCCTCCGCCGTTGCCAAGGCAATTTCACCGAGACGACGCTCGGCAGATTCGGCGAATTGCTCCAGCAGATGCAGCAGTTGCGCGCTGAGACGCTCGACAGTCGTGACACTGAAATGCGCCTGATCAAAGCTCATGTGCAGCGCCAGGGTTTCGCCCAGCGTCACGCCCAGGGTCAGTGGGTAGTGAGTCTGATCCTGGTTGGCCACTTCGCCGAACACCACGCCTTGCGCAGTGCCGTGTTGCAGCGCCTCGGAAATCGGGAAGTTCTCGAACACCAGCAGCGTGTCGAACAACGACTCGCCGCCCTGCCCGGCCCAACGCTGAATGTTCGCCAGCGGCGTGTGCTCGAACTCGCGCAGGCTGAGGTTCTGCGCCTGCACCGCCGCCAGCCACGCGGCAACGCTTTGATCCGGACGCGAACCGGCAATTACCGGCAAGGTGTTGATGAACAGGCCGACTTGCTGCTCGATGCCGACCAGTTCCGCCGGACGCCCGGCGACGGTGGTGCCGAACGCCACGCAAGCACTGCCGGTGTAACGCTGCAACAGCAGCAACCACGCGGCTTGCACCAAGGTATTGGCGGTGACTTTCTGCTGCCGGGCGAACTCGTTCAGGCGTTGCGTGCGCGGTGCGTCGAGCTGGTAATGGGTGAGCGCATGACCGCGCTCGGCACGCACTTCACCGCCACCCGCAGCGGCTTGCGCCAGCACGGTCGGCTCGTGGAAGTCGGCCAGTTGCGCCAGCCAGAACGCTTCGCTGACGGCACCGTCCTGACGTTGCAGCCACTGGATGTAATCGGCGTAACGGCTCAGCGGACGCGGCGGTTGCTGGCCGGCATAACGCTGCAGCACTTCGCCGAGCATCTGCGCGCTGCTCCAGCCGTCCATGAGGATGTGATGGTTGGTGAAGATCAAGTGATGACGCTGATCAGCGATTTGAATCAGCGTCACGCGCAGCAGGCCGGCCTCGGTCAAATCGAAGCCCTGCGCCAGATCGGCAGCGGTGAAATCCTTGAGCGCCTGAGCGATGTCGGCGCGCGCGCGCCAATCAAGCAGCGTGTACGGCAATTCGAGACGGCGATGGATGATCTGCAGTTGTTCCTGCAGTTCGCCCTGCCAGACAAAGCCACTGCGCAGGATGTCATGGGCGTCCATGGTCGCCTGCCACGCGGCGCGGAAACGCTCGGGATCGAGGCCGTCGACATCGACACAGAGCTGATTGATATAAGTGCCGCTGCCCTGCTCGTACAAGGTGTGGAACAGCATGCCCTGCTGCATTGGCGACAGCGGATAGATGTCTTCGATACCGGCAGCGGCGACCGGGATTGCGTCCAGTTGTGCCTGGGCGATGTGCGCCAGCGGGAAGTCCGACGGCGTAACACCCATCGATTGCGGCTCGCAGCAATGGCTGATCAGCGCTTGCAGTTCAGCGGCGTATTCGTCAGCCAGACGAGCGATGGTCGCCTCGTTGAACTGTTCGCGGCTGAAGGTCCAGCGCAGATCCAGTTCACCGTCGTAGACCTGGCCTTCGACGCCCAGCCAATTGTCCAGCGGCGCGTCCGGATTCTGCTCGAGCCCGCCACGTTCACCGGCCGGGCTGAACAGTGCGCCCTCCTCGGCATCGAAACTGCCGTCGAACTGGCCGAGGTAGTTGAAGGTGATGCGCGGCACTGGCAGCGCTTTGAGCGAGGCCTGCGCCGACGCGTCGCCAAGGTAGCGCAGCAGACCAAAACCGATGCCCTTGTTGGGGATCGCGCGCAGTTGCTCCTTGATCTGTTTGATCGCGCCCGGCAGCGATTCCACCGGGGTCAGGCGCACCGGGAACAGGCTGGTGAACCAGCCGACGGTGCGGGTCAGATCGACGTCGTCGAACAGGTCTTCACGACCGTGACCTTCCAGTTGAATCAGCGTGTCGGCATGCCCGCTCCAGCGGCAGATCACCCGCGCCAGTGCGGTCAGCAGCAGGTCGTTGACCTGGGTGCGATACGCCGCCGGTGCCTGTTGCAGCAGTTGGCGGGTGAAGGTTGTGTCGAGGCGGCTGTGCAGCACTTGAGCGTGGCGACTTTGCCGGCTGCCCTGCGGGTTGTCGCACGGCAGATCCAGCGCCGCGCCGTCGAGTTGCTGCTGCCAGAAACGCAACTCGGCCTGCACCGCGTCAGTCGCGGCATAGGCTTGCAGATGCTCGCCCCAGGCCTTGTACGAACGGGTCTTGGCCGGCAGTTTGATGCTCGTGCCTTGCACTGCTTGCTGATAAGCCTGTTGCAAATCCTCGAGCAGAATCCGCCACGAAACACCGTCTACCGCCAAGTGATGCACGGCCAGCAATAGACGCTGACTGCCATCAGCGACGGTCGCCAGTACCGCGCGCAACAGTGGGCCGTTTTGCAGGTTCAGGCTTTGCTGGGCCTTGGCGTATAGCGCTTGCAGATCATCAGCGTCGAGACGGTCAGCCGTCCACAACAGCTCAGGATCCGCCGCGACCGGCGCCACTTCTGCACGCCAACCCTCAGCGCTTTCGACGAAGCGCGAACGCAAAGCATCGTGCTGCACCAGTAAGGCATTCAGCGCTTGCAACAGCGCCTCGGCATCCAGAACTTGATGACTGCGCAGCAGCACCGCCTGGTTCCAGTGATGACGCTGGGGAATGTCTTCAGCGAAGAAGGTCTGCTGGATCGGCAGCAACAGCAGCTCACCGATGACCGGGCCTTGATCGATGCTCACAGCGAGGTTGCCTTGCCGGGCGACGCTGGCCAGACCTTGCACAGTCTGGTGCTGGAACAGGTCGCGGGGGCTGAAATGAATCCCGGCCTGACGCGAACGGCTGACCACTTGAATCGAGATGATCGAGTCACCGCCCAGCTCGAAGAAATTGTCGGTCAGACCGACCTGTTCGAGCTTGAGCACGTCCTGCCAGATCGCCGCGATTTTCTGTTCCAGCTCACTGCGCGGCGCCACAAAGGCCTGCTGCATCTGGCTGGCGTCCGGCGCCGGCAAGGCCTTGCGATCGAGTTTGCCGTTCGGGCTCAGCGGCAAAGCGTCGAGGAACAACAGCTGCGTCGGCACCATGTAATCCGGCAGGCTGTCCTTGAGTTGCGCTTTGATCGCGTCGCGCTTGGCGCCTTGGGCTTCGCTGGACGCCGAAACCACCATGGCGTCTTGCGGCACCACGTACGCCACCAGTTGTAGGCTGCTACCGCCCTGCACCGCCAGCACCACGGCTTCTTTGACGGCATCGAGTTCCAGCAGGCGCGCTTCGACTTCGCCCAGCTCGATACGGAAGCCTCGGATTTTTACTTGATGGTCGACGCGGCCGACGTATTCGAGCTGGCCTTTGGCGTTGAAGCGCGCAAGGTCGCCGGTACGGTAAAGACGCGCGCCCGTCGTGGAAAACGGATCAGGAATAAAACGCTCGGCGGTCAAGTCCGCTCGCTGGAAGTAACCGCGCGCCAGCAACTCGCCGCCAATCAACAATTCACCGACCACGCCAATCGGCGTCGGCTGACCGTCAGCATCCAGCAGATAGGCATGGCGCCCCGGCAATGGCTGACCAATCGGCAGGGTCAGCGGCAACGGCTGACGACCGAATACGTAATCGCTGCAATCGAGGGTGGTCGCGGTGACCGTGGCTTCGGTCGGGCCATAAGTATTGAGCAGTTTGACGTGCTCCAGCCCGGCCAGACGCCAGGCCTGCACACCTTCCGGCGGCATCGCTTCGCCACCGCTGTGTACCTGACGCAGCGCGGCGTAGTCACGCGGGCCGGCGGCGGCGAACTCCTTGGCGATCATGTTCCAGTAGGCGGTGGTCAAGTCCATCACCGTAACGCCGTGCTCGACGATGTTGCGGTACAGGGTTTCGCTGTCCCACACCTCGTTGCCGCGCAACAGCACCGAGGCGCCGCAGGTCAGCGGGCCGAACAGTTGTTCGCCAAAGGCATCGAAGTTGAACGTGGCAAATTGCAGCGCGCAATCGGCGGCGCTCAAGTCGTAGTAATACTGCGAGGCAAAGGCATGCCTGCTCAACGCACCATGGCTGATGCCGACGCCTTTCGGGCGGCCGGTGGAGCCGGAGGTGAACATCACGTAGGCAAGGTTATCCGCCCACACCGCGCGCTGCGGATTGCTTTCGTCGGCGTGCTGCCAAGCCTCGGCCTGATCCAGGCACAGGTTCTGCACGTTGTGCGGCAGCGGCAGACGTTCCAGCAAATGGCTTTGGGTCAGCAGCAAGCGACTGCCGCTGTCTTCGATCATGCACAGCAAGCGATCGCGCGGGTATTGCGGATCCAGCGGCACATACGCGCCGCCAGCCTTGAGCACGGCGAGTATCGCAACGATCAGCTCCAGTCCCCGGTCAACGGCCACGCCGACCAGCACTTCCGGGCCGACACCCTGCGCCAGCAACGTACGGGCCAGACGGTTGGCGCGGGCGTTGAGCTGTGCATAGGTCAGTTGCTGAGCGTCGAACATCAGCGCGATGGCATCCGGCGTTTGCGCGGCTTGCGCTGCAAACAGTTCGTGCACCGGGCGCTGGCTCGGCCAGACCGTATCGTGACGCCCCCAATCCCGTGTCAGTTGCTCGAACTCTTGCGCGTGCAGCAAACCGATCTCGCCAACCCGCTGCAGCGGATCGTTGACGATGCTGTGCAGCACGTGCGTCCAGTGCCGCGCCATGCGCTCGATGGTTTCGCCGTCGAACAGGTCGCTGGCATAGGTGAACGCGGCGTGCAGTTGGCCGCCCTTTTCATAGGTGTCCAGGCTCAGGTCGAACTGGGTGCTGCGGCTTTCCCATTCGATCACGCCCAGTTCCAGACCGCTGCCGACCTTGAGGGTGGTGACGTCGGCCACTTCCGGTTGATGGTTGTACATCACCTGGAACAGCGGGTTGTAACTCAGGCTGCGTTCCAGTTTCAGCGCTTCGACCAGCCGCTCGAACGGCAGATCCTGATGCGCCTGGGCACCGAGCGCGGTTTCCTTGAGCGCGCTGAGCAGATCAGCGAATGCGGTCTGACCGTCGAGCTGTACGCGCAGCACCTGAGTGTTGACGAAGAAGCCGATCAAACCTTCGATCTCGCGGCGGTTACGGTTGGCAATCGGCACACCGACGCGCAAATCGTTCTGCCCGGTGTAGCGGTGCAGCAGAACATTGAAGGTGCCGAGCAGCAGCATGAACAGCGTGACGCCGTGTTGGCGCGCCACACCGCGCAGCTGCTCGACCAGCGCCGCGTCCACCACGTGCTCGTGGCGACGCCCGCGATTGCTCGGTATGACCGGGCGCGGACGGTCCAGCGGCAGCTCCAGCACCGGGTGCTCATCACCCATTTGCGCCAGCCAGTAATCGAGTTGCCGCTGTTGTTCACCCGCCTCCAGCCAACGCCGTTGCCACAGCGCGTAATCGCTGTACTGCACAGTCATCGCCGGCAGTTCAGCGACCCGACCCTGATCATGGGCATCGTAGAAACGGCAGAACTCGTCGATCAACACGTTCATCGACCAGCCATCGGAAACGATGTGATGCAGGGTCAGCAGCAGCACGTGTTCCTGCTCGGCCAGTTGCAGCAGACGCACGCGCAACAGCGGACCGTTGGCCAGATCGAACGGCACTAACGATTGCTCTTCGGCCGCCGCCGCTACACGGGTTTCGCGCTCGGCCGCCGGCAAGGCACTGAGGTCGATGCGCTGAATATCCAGTGGTTGTTGCAACGGCACTTGCAGCAAGCTGTCATCGGGCTGTTGCTGGAACACCGTGCGCAGGGTTTCGTGGCGTTCGATCAGGCTGGCAAACGCCTGCTCCAGCGCCGGCTGATTCAGGCGCCCGCTCAGACGCACCGCCGCCGGCAGGTTGTAAGCGCCGCTCTGCGGATCCAGGTGCCAGAGAAACCACATGCGTTGCTGCGCATAGGACAGCGCCTGACGATCCTCGGCCTCAACGCCAACGGGGATCGGAAACCGGGAAAAATCCACCCCTTCCCTCTGCAAGGCCGCGAGGAACATCTGGCGCTTTTCCAGGGGCAGCCCGATAAACCGGCGAGCAAGTTTCAGGGAGTCTTCAGCATTCATTTCTTAGCATCCGGATCAGTAGGCAGGAAGCACAAAGGCACGTCATCCCTATAAAACGAATGCACAACGGAAAAATTAGCGATTGAGAACAACTGTCAGGCGGGAGGCAGAGCGGGGCTTTTTCGGGCAGCACAAATCAAAGGTGGGAGCGAGCCTGCTCGCGAAAGCGGTATGTCAGGCAATGAAAATGTCGACTGTGACGACGCTTTCGCGAGCAGGCTCGCTCCCACAGGTTATGCGCTGTTCAGGCGGTCGCGACCATGGTGTGGCGGCGGTGGTGTACGTCGAGCTGATCCTTGATCACCTTGAGCACTTTCGCTTCGTGCTCATGGATGAAGAAGTGCCCGCCGGCCAGCATGTCCACCGAAAAGCTGCCGCGGGTTTCCTTGCTCCAGCCAATCAATTGCTCGGTAGTGGCGCGATCGGTCTTGCCGCCCAGTACATGCACCGGGCAATTGAGCAGTGGTCGCTGCAGCGGCTCGAACTTGCCGCACAACAGGAAATCGGCGCGCAGGATCGGCAAAGTCAGGCTCATCAACTCAGCATTGGCCAGCACTTCCTCGCTGGTGCCATTGAGTGTGCGCAACTGATCGATCAACTCGGCATCGGTCTTGGGGTCGGCAAAGCCGCGATCGTAATCAAGGCGCATCGTCGGCGCCGCGGTACCAGAGGCAAACAGGGCCACCGGCTCCGGGCAACCCAACGTACGCAGGGCATGAGCCATTTCGCACGCCAGCAAGGCGCCGAGGCTATGACCGAACAACGCATAAGGCGTCTTCAGCGTGGGTTGCAACTCCTTGGCCAATTGCATCGCCAGAGCGCGCATGTCGGTCTGGAGCGGCTCATCAAAGCGCGCGCCACGGCCCGGCAACTCAACCGGTTTGAGTTGCAGCCATTGCGGCAACTTCGGCCGCCAGCGGCTATAGACCATCGCACTGGCACCGGAATACGGCAGGCACAGCAGAGTCAGCTGGGTCACCACACTTTCCTCAAAAAAATTCGTCTGTAAAGAGAAACGGATCGCCGACCACACAAATTAGTCGGTGCGAGCTAAATCCCCCCCCACAGGCGCTCGTTAACTGTTCAGACCAAAACCAATAACGAGGATTCGCCGTGGACTTGCAGAGCATTCTGGGCAAGCTGTTCGCCAATGCCGGTGCCGTCGGCATCGAAGGTGTTTTCCAATTCGTTTTTGGCCCGCAACAGGCCTACTGGTCCGAGGTCAAGGCCGGTAGCCGCACCGAGGCCGGGCACCACGCCAGCCCGGACGTGACCATCGAAGTTGCGCAACAGGACTTCGTCGGGATCATGCATGGCACGGCCAATGTCGAAGAGCTGTTTGCCAGCGGTCGCTTGAAGATCGGCGGCAACATGGGCCTGGCGACGCTGCTGCCGCAAATCATCGACCATGCCCGCCACGGGAGTGCGGTGGTGGAAAAGGTCGACATGAACAAGCGCTATCCGACGCCGCCACGCTTCAGCGAAAGACTCACCCGTGGCCTGCCGACCCAACTCACTGTCGAGCGTCGCCCGCGCAGCGAGTTGTCAGTCGCCGAGTTCGAACGCCATTACTTGCGCAACGGTATTCCGGTGATCATCAGTCATGCGCTGCACGACTGGCCGTTGTTCAAGCTCAGCCGCGAAGCGTCACTGGTGCATTTCGCCGAGTTGCAAGGCATCACCCGCCACGGCGATTACGTGAAGAAAACCTTTTCCACCGAACGTGATTTCCGCTCAACGTCCATGGCCGATTTCATTGCTTCGCTGGACCGCCCGGCAGTAAAAGGGACGGACGGCGAACCGCCGGCCTACATGGGCAACAACATCCTGCCCGCCGCGCTGATGCAACAGATCCAGTACCCGGCCTACTTCGATGCCGCGCTGTTTATACCGCCGCGAATCTGGATCGGGCCGAAGGGCACGTTGACGCCGTTGCACCGCGATGACACCGATAATCTGTTCGCCCAGGTCTGGGGACAGAAAAAATTCACCCTCGCCGCCCCGCATCACCGGGAAGCGCTGGGCACTTGGTCGACGGCTCCGGAGGGTGGGCTGGACGGTTGCGATTTCAACCCGGATGCACCGGACTATGAGCGCTTCCCGGCGGCACGTGAGGTGCCATTCCTGCGCGTGACGCTGGAGGCCGGGGATTTGCTGTTTTTGCCGGAGGGCTGGTTCCATCAGGTGGAGTCGGTGTCGACCTCACTGTCGGTGAACTTCTGGGTGAATTCGGCACGGGGGTGGTAACACTGCAAACCCTGTGTGAGCGAGCAAGCTCGCTCACACCCTTGGCGATCTCATTTCAAATGGCGGTGACTCTGCACCGCCGAACCCAACACCACCGCCCCCGCCGCGATCGCCAGCCAGAATCCGCTGCGCGCGCCAAAGGCATCCACCAGCCAACCGGAGCCGGCGGCCCCGACTGCCACGCCGATACTCAGACCGGTCACCAGCCAGGTCAAACCTTCGGTGAGTTTGGCCGCTGGCACAATGCGTTCGATCAACGCCATCGCCACAATCAGCGTCGGCGAGAAGAACAGCCCGGCGATAAACACCGCCAGCGACAAGCCCAGAATATTGCTCGCCAGCAACAGCGGCAACGTCGTCACCGCTGTCGCCACACCGCCGTACAGGAACAACTGCGGCAATGGCAATTTCGAGCGCATCGCACCGAAGGCGATGCCGGCCAGGCACGAACCGATGGCGTACACGGACAACACAATACTGGCGGCCGCCGGTTGGCCCTGTTGTTGGGCGAACGCGACGCTGACCACGTCGATCACACCGACGATGACGCCCATGGCGATCATCAGCGCCAGCAGCAACTGAACGTCAGTCGAACCAATGATCGAGCCTTGATGCCCGGACGCATGCGGATGCACCGGTGGCTCGGTGCTGCGCTGGGCAACAAACGCCGTCACGCCGATCGCCAGCGCCAGCAATGCCGCCAGCGGCCCGGCTTCGGGAAACACCGCCACGCACAAACCCACCGACAGCGGCGGGCCGACGATGAAACACACCTCATCGAGCACCGATTCCAGCGCATACGCAGTCTGCAATTGCGGCTGGCCGCGATAGATTTCGGTCCAGCGTGCGCGCACCATCGCCGACATGCTCGGCATGCACCCGGCCAGCGCGGCGAACACAAATAACGTCCAGGTCGGCGCCTGCAAGCGGGTGCAGAGCAGCAACATCAACAGCGCCCCGCCGCCAACCAACGCCGACACCGGGAGAATTTTTCGCTGGCCATAACGGTCAACCAGACGCGACACCTGTGGCGCGCAAAACGCCGTTGCCAGTGCGAACGTCGCCGCCACCGCACCGGCCAAGGCATAGCCACCCTTCAACTGCGAAAGCATGGTGATCACGCCGATACCGGTCATGGAGATCGGCATGCGCGCGATCATCCCGGCCAGCACAAAATTGCGTGCGCCGGGGGCGTTGAACAATTCGCGGTAGGGGTTTGCCATGGGTTGCAGCCTCAACTAGGGCCGCCAAGTTGCCATAGGGTCGGGTGGCGTGGAAGTAGGGAATTGTTGGTGGAATGTGAAGGCCCCTTCGCGAGCAGGCTCGCTCCCACACTGGATCAGTGGTGTACACAAATCCCCCTGTGGGCGCGAGCCTGCTCGCGAAAGCGGCGGCGAAATCACCGCAGCCCTTTCTGCCGAATGAACTCTCACTAATGGCAACCGGTCAGCTATGTAGGCCCTCACTCAAGGCGCGCCATTGCATGCACATCTCCCTCATCGGACAAACAGCCCTGATCACGGGCGCCAGCTCCGGCATTGGCCAGGCGTGCGCCAAAGCCCTGGCCGCTGCCGGCGCCGCAGTTGTCATCAACTACAACCGCCAGGCAGAACCTGCCGAAGCACTGGCCCGGCAGATCATCGCTGACGGTGGCCAGGCCCTCGCCATTGGCGCCGATGTCTCAAAGGAAGACGAAGTTGAACGGCTGTTCGCCGAAACCCTCGATGCCTTCGGTTCGCTGGACATTCTGGTGGCCAACTCGGGGTTGCAAAAAGACGCCGCCGCTGTGGATATGTCGCTGGACGACTGGAACGCGGTGATCGGCGTCAATCTCACCGGGCAGTTCCTCTGCGCCCGCGCCGCCCTGCGGATCTTCAATCGCCAGGGCGTTCGTGAAGGCGTGTCGCGCGCGGCCGGCAAGATCATCCACATGAGTTCGGTGCACCAGCGCATTCCCTGGGCCGGGCACGTCAATTACGCCGCGTCCAAGGGTGGCGTCGACCAGTTGATGCAGACCCTCGCACAGGAAGTCAGCCACCAACGCATTCGCATCAATGGCATTGCGCCGGGGGCGATTCGTACGCCGATCAATGCTGCGGCGACCACGGGAGATGCCGAACAAGACCTGCTCAAACTGATTCCCTACGGGCGCATCGGCGATGTCGAAGACGTCGCCAATGCGGTCGTCTTCCTCGCTTCCGACGCCTCCGATTACATCGTCGGCACCACCCTGTTCATCGACGGCGGCATGAGCCTCTATCCGGAGTTTCGCGGCAATGGCTGAGCATCACCTGGAACGACAAAGTCCGATCGATGCCCACGGCATCATCGGCGACATGCGCAGCGCGGCGCTGGTCAACGACCGTGGCAGCGTGGATTTTTTCTGCTGGCCGGAGTTCGACAGTCCATCGATTTTTTGCTCTTTGCTGGACACCCCTGACGCAGGGATCTTCCAGTTGGCGCCGGACTTGCCCGATGCTCGACGCGAGCAGATTTACCTGCCTGACACCAATGTCCTGCAAACCCGTTGGCTGAGTGAGCGCGCGGTGGTGGAAGTGACCGATCTGCTGCCCATCGGAGACAGTGACGATGCCCTGCCGCTGCTGATGCGGCGGGTTCGTGTAGTGAGCGGCTCGGCGACTTTCACGATGCGCTGCGCCGTGCGCCACGATTACGCCCGAGCCGACACCCGAGCAGAGATGGATCAACAAGACGTGACGTTCAGCGCGGCTGGCCAGCCGTCACTGCGCCTGGCTTCGGACCAGCCGATGCAGATCGACGCGCAAGCAGCGGTGGCGCAATTCACGCTCAAGCAGGATGAAACGGCGGCGTTCATGCTCGGTGCGACCGATGATCCACGATTCGCCGAAGGCGCCGGACACTTGTGCATGGAGCGCACGCTGAAGTTCTGGCGCGACTGGATCGGTCAGTCGATTTACCGCGGGCGCTGGCGCGAAATGGTCAACCGTTCGGCCCTTGCGTTGAAGCTGCTGACCTCACGCAAACACGGCGCGATTCTCGCCGCCGCCACTTTCGGTCTACCGGAAACGCCGGGGGGCGAACGCAACTGGGACTACCGCTACACATGGATCCGCGACGCCTCGTTCACGGTGTACGCGTTCATGCGCCTGGGCTTTGTCGGCGAAGCCAACGCCTACATGGGCTGGCTGCGCGGACGTGTCAGCGATTGTCATGGGCAACCGATGAAACTGAACATTTTGTACGCCATCGACGGGCAACAGGAATTGCCGGAAACCGAACTCGATCACCTGTCCGGACACGGCGGCGCGAAACCGGTGCGCATCGGCAACGGCGCGTACGACCAGATCCAGCTCGACATCTTCGGCGAGCTGATGGACGCGGTGTATCTGGTCAACAAATACGGCGATGCGATTTCCCACGAAGGCTGGAAGCATGTGCGCGAAGTGGTCGATCAAGTCTGTGAGACGTGGCAGACCAAAGATGTAGGGATTTGGGAAATGCGCGGTGAACAGCACCACTTCCTGCACTCGCGGCTGATGTGCTGGGTGGCGCTGGACCGGGCGATTCGATTGGCCTCAAAGCGCTCGCTGCCAGCACCGTTTGCGCAATGGGACCAGACCCGGCAGGCAATCTACGCCGACATCTGGGACAACTTCTGGAATGAAGAGCGCGGGCATTTCGTCCAGTACAAGGGTGGCACCGCACTCGACGGTTCGATGCTGTTGATGCCGCTGGTGCGTTTCGTCAGCGCCAAGGATCCACGTTGGCTGTCGACGCTCGAGGCGATTGAAAAGCATCTGGTGCGCGATGGCATGGTGTATCGCTATCGCAACGACGACAGCAATATCGATGGCCTGGCCGGCACCGAAGGCGCCTTCGCTGCGTGTTCATTCTGGTACGTCGAATGCCTGGCCCGCGCCGGCCAGGTGGAAAAAGCCCATCTGGAGTTTGAGCAACTGCTGCGTTACGCCAACCCGCTCGGGTTGTATGCAGAAGAGTTCGACAGCCATGGCCGGCACCTTGGCAATACGCCACAGGCGTTAACACATCTGGCGTTGATCAGTGCAGCGAGCTTTCTGGATCGACGTTTGAGCGGGGAAAAGAGTGAGTGGCAGCCGTAATGTTCGCCAGTGACTGTAGGAAATAGCCCACAAAACGATGACTTTGTAGGACCCCTGTGGCCAGGGGATTTATCCCCGATGGGCTGTTAAGCAGCCCCAAAACCACTCGACTCATTCATCCAGAAGTACCGGAGCTTCTGAGATTTGGGCCACTGCGCAGCCTAACGGGATACATCCCCTCGCCACATTTGGGCACACCTGCGGACTACAGCGGTTCAACATCCCCCCTCTCATCCCTCCCCCGCAACTCGCAGTCACACCCGGAAATACCCTGTTGCCACCTGTTACATCCGCCCCTACCATCCACCGCAACGGGCACAGCGGAGCTGTCCAATAAAACCCGAATTCAAGGAACCAGAATGTCCCAGCACGTCCAGCGCACCATCGACACGCCCCTTCGCAGCGGCCTGACCCGCACCCAACTCTGGGAAGCCGCGGACAAAGGCCTGATCAAATGCTGGGAAATCGGCCGCCAGCGCGCCGCACGCTTCCCCGACCTCGCACAAAAATGCCTCGCCGGCGAACTGCCCGTGCTCGGCTGGAAAGGTGGCGTTAGCCGCAGCCTGAAGAAAAACGAGAAATATGGCTCACTGAAATACCTGGCCCAGTGGCAGGGCTTGCGTGGCGAGGATCTGGATATTGATTTGAGTGAAGAGCGTTCGCTGACGTGCTCAGGGACGAAGATGCGAGTGACGTTTACGCCGGATCGGACGAAGTATTTCAATCAGGTGGCGGAAGCTGAGGTTTAGTTGAAGGAGAACCCCCAAGGCATTACGGGTTAACCACTGCATTGACCGAGAACCGCTCACGATAGGCTTGCGGCGTCACGCCGATCGCGCGCAAGAAACTGCGCCGCAACGTCTCTTCACTGCCAAACCCGCAATTGGCGGCTATGCGTTTGACCGGCAAACCGGTGTCACTGAGCAATCGCCGCGCCGTCTCGACGCGGATCAGTTCAATCGCCCGCGCCGGGGTCTGGCCGGTGTCGGCGCGGTAATGGCGGACGAAGCTGCGTTCGCTCATGCCAGCCTGCTCGGCCAGGGTCGGAATGCCGAGGTCGCAGGTGAGGTTTTCGGCGATCCACGCGTGCAGTTCATCAAAGCGATTGCCCTGATTCTGCAACGACAAGGTCACGCTGAATTGCGATTGCCCGCCCGGGCGCTTGAGGAACACCACCAGATGCCGGGCGACGTCCAAGGCGATTTCACTGCCCAAGTCTCCTTCAACCATCGCCAGGGCCAGATCGATGCCAGCCGTGACACCCGCCGAGGTCCACACCGGGCCGTCGTTGATGAAAATCGGATTCGCCTCAACGTGCAGATTGGGGTGTTGCTGCGCCAGTTGTTCGCAGCGAGTCCAGTGAGTGACCACGCGACGACCGTCGAGCCAGCCACTGGCGGCCAACAGAAATGCACCGGTACACACGGAAGCCACGCGTCGACATTTGCCGGCATGTTCGCGCACCCAATCCACCAACAGCACATCTTCGGCCGCCGGATAAATGCCCCAGCCACCGGCGATGATCAACGTATCGCTGGGCGCTTCGGGCAAAGGTTCCGCTAACACCGCCAACCCCGCCGACGACATCACCGCCCCGCCGCTGCTGGCAATCACGCTCGGCGCATACGGGATCGGCAAGCCGCGCTGACGGGCGATGTCATTGGCCGAGGCGAACACCTGCAATGGGCCGGTGACGTCGAGGATCTGCATGTTGGCAAACGCGAGTACGTGGATGGCTTTGGGCATTTGGCGTAATTCGTGGGGTGATTGGCGTATGCGCCAGAACCTACGCGCCTACAGTGAAGCCGTCCACCCCTTTTCACGGAGCAAGAACGATGACGCTGCAGATCGGTTTTCTGTTGTTTCCACAGGTTCAGCAACTCGACCTGACCGGGCCGTATGACGTGCTCGCCTCGTTGCCGGGCGTGCAGGTGCACTTGATCTGGAAGGATCTGATGCCGGTCACCGCCAGCACCGGGCTGCTACTTAAACCGACCACCACGTTTGAAGATTGCCCTTGTCTGGATGTGATCTGCATTCCCGGTGGCGGCGGTGTCGGCGCGTTGATGGAAGACGAGGTAACGCTGGCCTTCATCAAGCGTCAGGCTGCTCAGGCGAAGTACGTGACATCGGTGTGCACCGGTTCGCTGGTGCTCGGCGCGGCGGGCCTGCTGCAAGGCAAACGGGCGACTACGCATTGGGCGTATCACGATCTGCTGCCAACACTGGGGGCGATTGCGGTGAAGGATCGGGTGGTGCGTGACGGCAATTTGTTTACCGGTGGCGGAATTACCGCGGGGATCGATTTTGCCTTGGTGTTGGCTGAAGAGTTGGTGAGTGCTGACGCGGCGCAACTGATTCAGTTGCAATTGGAATACGCACCGGCGCCGCCGTTCAACGCGGGCAGCCCGGAGACTGCGCCGAGCGCAATTGTCGATGAAGCACGTTTGCGTGCAGCGCCATCGTTGAAGCTGCGCACGGAAATCACCGAGCGTGCGGCGGCGAAACTTAACTTGCGCTAGATCCCACGCCAAACGCAAAACCCTGTAGGAGTGAGCCTGCTCGCGATTGCGGTGGATCAGCCAACATCTGCGTTGAATGACACACCGCTATCGCGAGCAGGCTCACTCCTACAGTTGATCGGGGGTTGCCGCAGGTTCGCGCACTGTCCCGGTTTGCCACCACACCTTCACTTGTCCCCACGCCCCCACCCGTGTAGAAAGCCCTTCCACAAATTTGCACAGGGACTTTCGATGAAGGCTTTGCCATGGCTCTATCTTGCGCTTCTCAGCCTCGGTTATGGATGGGCGCTGAGCTTCGGCCACCTCGGCTGGCTGGCTTTGATTTCTGTTGGATTGCTAGTGTTCGCCGGCTTTGCCGTGCGCCAACAACAGGTGCCGGTCGCGCGTTTTCTCGGCCATGGCCTGTTCATCGTGCTGGCCCTCGCGCTGGCATTGCACTGGCTGCCGGGCTTCGCCAATGGTCGCGCCATTGATCCGCAACGCTTCACCGATAACGCCGTGCCGTTCTCGATGTACCTGAATCTTGATAAACCGCTGGTTGGCTTCTGGCTGTTGCTGGCCTGCCCGTGGATTGTCGGGCGACGTTCGCTGCGCCTGAGCGTGTACGCCACCGCCCTCGCCCTGACCTTGAGCGCGGTTCTGGCCCTCGGTGGCGCGCTGTTGCTGGGCGTGATTGCCTGGGCGCCGAAGTGGCCGGATCAGGCGTGGCTGTGGGTGCTGAACAACCTGCTGCTGGTGACCTTGGTCGAGGAAGCGCTGTTTCGCGGCTATATACAGGGCGGCCTCAGTCAACGCTTCAAACACCTGCCTTACGGCGACAACCTCGCCCTGCTGCTGGCCTCGCTGCTGTTTGGCCTGGTGCATGCCGGCGCGGGCTGGACCTGGGTGTTGCTGGCAGGGCTGGCGGGGGTCGGCTATGGTCTGGCCTACCGTTTTGGCGGACTCGGCGCGGCGATCGCCACGCATTTCGGCCTGAACCTGCTGCACTTCGGCCTGTTCACCTATCCGATGCTCGCCGGCTGAAGCAAGCGCCGTTTTGCGACGCCGTGCTGATTATTGAAAAAAAATTTCAATAAAAAGCTGTCACCGCCGACAACCTTTCAAAGCCTTGCGGATTGAAAAACCATGCGTAATAACCAGCCCATTACACAACGCGAACGGACTTTCCCGGCTCAGCAGCGGTTGATTTCCACAACCGACGCCAAGGGCGTGATCACCTACTGCAACGACGCTTTCGTCGAAATCAGCGGGTTTTCGCGTGAGGAACTGATCCGTGCGCCGCACAACCTGGTCCGTCACCCAGACGTACCGGCGGCGGTGTTTTCGCACATGTGGGGCACACTGAAACAAGGCTTGCCATGGATGGGCATTGTCAAGAATCGCTGCAAGACCGGTGATCATTACTGGGTTAACGCCTATGTCACACCGGTGTTCGACGGCAATCAGGTGGTCGGTTACGAGTCGGTGCGGATCAAACCCACCGCCGAACAGATCCGCCGTGCCGAAGCGCTCTACCAACGCATCAACCAAGGCAAGTCGGCGATCCCTTCCAGCGATAAATGGCTGCCGGTGCTGCAAGACTGGCTGCCGTTCATTCTGGTCAGCCAACTGAGCTTCGTGATCGGCGCGACCCTCAACTCGCACTGGGGCTTCGCCCTCGCCGCCGGTTTGTCGGTGCCACTGGGCCTGATGGGCCTGCAATGGCAGCAACGCGGACTCAAGCGCCTGTTGCGCCTGGCCGAGCAAACCACCTCCGACCCGCTGATCGCGCAGATGTACACCGACAGCCGTGGCGCCCAGGCGCGTCTGGAAATGTCGATCCTCAGCCAGGAAGCCCGTCTGAAAACCTGCCTGACCCGTCTGCAGGACACCGCCGAACACCTGACCGATCAGGCCAAACAGTCCGACGTCCTGGCGCACAACAGCTCCAGCGGCCTGGAACGTCAGCGCGTGGAAACCGAACAGGTCGCCACCGCCGTCAACCAGATGGCCGCCACCACTCAGGAAGTGGCGAGCCACGTGCAGCGCACTGCTGACGCCACTCAGGAAGCCAATCGCCTGACCGGTCGCGGCCGTGACATCGCCGGCGAAACCCGCGAAGCCATTCAGCGTTTGTCAGTGGTTGTTGGGGAAACCGGCCTGACCGTGACGCAACTGGCCAAGGACAGCGACGAAATCGGCGGCGTGGTCGACGTGATCAAAGGCATCGCCGACCAGACCAACCTGCTCGCCCTCAACGCCGCCATCGAGGCTGCACGTGCCGGCGAGATGGGCCGTGGCTTTGCCGTAGTCGCTGACGAAGTGCGCCAACTGGCGCAACGCACCAGCGAATCCACCGGGCAGATTCATGCCCTGATCGCCAAGCTGCAGCAGACGGCTTCGAGTGCCGTGCAGACCATGGAAGCCGGGCATCGCCAGGCAGAAGAAGGTGTAGCGCGGGTGCTGGAAGCGGATCAGGCGTTGGTCGGGATCAGTGAAGCGGTGGCCAACATCACCGACATGACCACCCAGATTGCTGCGGCGACCGAAGAGCAAAGTGCGGTGGCTGAAGAGATCAGCCGCAACATCAGCAATATTTCGGAGCTGGCGGATCAGACCTCGGAACAAGCGCATAACTCGGCGTTGTTGAGTGAAGAGCTGACGAAGACGGCGAATACGCAGTACTCGTTGGTGGAGCGGTTTAACCGCTGATTGAACTGGTGATAACAAAAAACCCGGATGGCGAGAGCTTCCGGGTTTTTTATTGTGTCATTGAAATTACCCAATCCGGGGTTCGGTTTGAGTTGAGCTGCGCATGAAGAGCTCAGTCACTCATTTCGCCACAACCGCCGACCGAGGAATCTAATACCCACGGTGCACTTCTTTAATAAATCTTGTGTTGAACATTCCAAAATCAACCCACAAAACATTACAACCGTCTACTGTCAGACCTGACAGTAGACAGTCAACTTTCATGGGTTTATTTATAAATCGTCGAACAGACACTCGCAACTGTTCACACGATAAGACCAAGGAGTTGAAGATGACTGCACAACTTATTTACATACCGAAAACAGATTTTACTCAGAAGCAGGGAAATGTCCTCACTTGGCAATTCGGCACCAATCCCGAAACGACGGCCGTAAAAACTTTTTTTGATCTACACCATTTTATTCCGACAGGCGAAAAGAGCTGGTCAATCTCAGGATCGACAGGAACGCTGGAGGACGAAAATATCTTTCTCTACCTTTTCTCGATCCCCTATACCAATGACGCCCCGTTCCATAAAACCTATACGTTGAACGATGGACTGAGATTCCAGCACGGCCACTCATCGCCTGGGCCGTCTGGATTTTATGGATTCACCTACATTGATGCTGATGAGGCCACAGTCAATATCGACATCCATCCCACCAAAGGGATTGCCAAAGGTACATTTGAAGCAAAGTTTAAAAGTCATGGGTACCGTACACAGCCGAAAGGAACTTTCAACTTGTTAAGAGATGATTTGTGATCTTCTGCAAACAACGCTTCGACCCGCTCTGCCATAAAAAGATATTTCAGTGACAGGCAATCGATATAGCACACCTTATAGCCGTGTAACGTTTTCGCGAAGAGGCCCACTCCTACATTAGAGATGCGGTGGCCACAGGTTATGTACCCGACGACAATCCCCTGTAGGAGTGAGCCTGCTCGCGATGAGGTAATAACAGCCAGCGAAATTACTGAGGCAACTTCGAGTGGGTGGTGGCCGTACGCGGGTTGGTAGACCGGCTGCAATAGGAACCCGGCGCTCACGAGTGAGCCCCACGCATGACCACCATAAAGCCGAACCTCAAGAAAGAGGCTCCATAAGGTGTTGCCACACAGCTATTACAGACGGGCTACCAAACCCGATCACTGATTTGCAGTGACAGGCAAACGATATAGCCCGGCCCATAGCCGTGTAAGCCGGCGGATTCTGGCGTACGCGTAGGTAACGGCGCAAGGTGTTGTAGGCCCTGCGGCGTAACGGATTGTGTGATTTAAACGTGCTTACAGGATTGCGTTTACCGACAGAAAAATCCGCAAATGCCCTGTTCTTTTGATGGTGTCTGTCAGACCGCTTTCGCGAGCAAGCTCGCTCCCACATTTGGACCGGATGCAATCAGTTAGAGGTTGGTCGACTCTTAGGCCGCCATCGCGAGCAGGCTCACTCCTACAGGGGATCGTTGTCGGGCACTCAATCAGTGATCACCGCAGATCCAATGTAGGAGTGAGCCTGCTCGCGATGAGGCCATAACAGCCAGCGAAATTACCGAGGCAATTTCAGCTTATCCAACAGTCGATTAACCAACAGCTCGTTGAGCATGATCACCTGTTGCAGCGCCAGCAATGGTTTGCGTTCCGGGCCACCCACCGAGTTGGCGATGTTACCGGCCATGGCGTGGGCGTATGAAAGCGATTCGCTCGCTTCGACCAGTAGGGTTTCGTCATCCAGCGTGGGGTCGACGAGGTAGACGGGGCGAAACTTGGGCGAGTTTGGCGGGGCCCCCAGTGCTTCGGGTCGGAGGTAGTAGTCGAGGGCGCGATCAGTCGCTTCTTTTGTCTTTTGAGACTCAAGCGCTGGGTCGTGAGGGGTTGGGTCTGTGCCCGGAGGGTTTGGCGTGGCTTTGAACATAAATATCTAATTCCTGAACAAGGGCCGCGACCGTTCTCTACTAAAAGAAGGGTGGCGGCTGTGCGCAGGTTAGTAGACCGGAGGAATTAGCAAGACCGGCGCGCTCGAAAGCGCCCTGAGCACAGCCACCATTGAGTACAGGCAGATGCGCCTGACTTAATGGGACCTATGCACTTACTAAAACCATACGGGCTACTAAACCCGACCACTGATGGGCAGTGGCAGGCAAACGATATAGCCCGCGCTATGGTCGTGTAAGCCGGCGGATTCTGGCGTACGCGTAGGTAACGGCGCAAGGTGTTGTAG